>JAQVWB010000214.1 GCA_028698695.1 Syntrophomonadaceae bacterium
GGAAGCAGCGGCGGGAATACTTCAGCGTCATGACAAACAATCGGGGGCGGCGGTACGTATTTGTGTCCGGCTTACGGGTGAAAGCGCCAAGGCCGTAGTCCACCTGGGCCTCTTCTCCGGGCGGAAACTCCAGCCGGTCGTACTGTGTGGGATTTTTTCTGCGCAGCGCACGGCAAAACCGCTTCACGCTGTTGTATTTGTGCTCAAAGGCAAACCGCTCAACCAGATCCTGATAGATGGAGACGGCATTGCGTCCCAGACGCACCTGCTCTTCGATCCAGGGGCGGTATTCTTCGCAGGCTGAACGCGCATGGGCCGGTATAGGATACGCATCGTCTGACGACACCGTTACGAATGCCGACGTCTCCTGAGCCGGTGGCCGGGGTGGGGGATTTTGCTCAACACGCTCCCCGGAGCCGGTGGCCACCCCGGGGGATTTTGAGATGTCATGACCAACCTGCCTGTTGCTTTCCGTTGTGCGGGCGTATTTACGGATGGTCTTGCGGTCCACGCGTACTTTCCGCTTAATCTCGCGCTGACTGACGCCATTGGCCAGTAATGTAATGATTGCTGCTTTCTTGTTCGGGTGCAAAACGTTCATCCTTTCTCTTCCTCCCATGTTCTGTTTCGAAACGGGAGTCTTTAACGTTCTGCAGACCTTTTGGAAAGTGACTTTTATAACCTGTTTTTCAGGCCTTAAAAACAGCCACCAGGTGGGGGATTTTCAAGTGGCCACAAGTGGGGGATTTTGGGTGGCCACCCGGGGGCAATACACCCGATCGGGCGCTCCGACTGATCTTTTCGTTGATCGTTTCAATTGGAAAGAAACGCACTACCCAGACATAACGATATTGCAATATTGTAACAAACAGTCAAGAACCTAACAAAACCGCACATTCAATGTTGAAAAATATTTAAGGTCAAAAGCAAATAAAACCTTAACATTCAAATCCCAATAAATATTTGCAAAACCTAGCATTTTGCGGAGTAATATGCGCATGTAAATAGATTATTTTAGTTCCTAATTCTGCTTTTCAGGCGTATTGATAAGTTTAACCAGGTAATCTGAAAAATTAAAATTATCCATATGACACTCATTATGAAAATCGATCAACCATTCGCCAGCCAGCCGTTGAAAACTGTGTCGCTCTCTGTGAATACATCGGTTTTCCAGCGGATGTGACGCAAAGTCGGTTATAGCATTAAATGCCGAATAAGCGTTTTCGCCAAGATCCTCTGAATATTTCTTACATAAATCATTCAAATGAATAGATAGATTTTCCCAATCATCAGCAAGTTTGTATTTTTTCTCTATGTCTTTGGGCTTGTGGATTCGAAGAACACCTTGAAGCAACGGATTGAAATCCGGGTATGGCACAGCGCATTTAAGCAATACGCCGAAGTAGTCGTTAAAATTGGATTTGAGTTTGGATAACTGGTCATGATTAATTTCAAAGGTGATCTGATTTCCTATATCCCTTTGCAGATGAGTAAATTTGAAACGTATTATTGACTTAGGAATAATCAAACCATTTTTGCAAACCTTGCGATAGAAGCCAATATCAAAGGTCAGCGCCCGCAAACCATTATAACTGTTAGTAACCCGGATAAACGGACCTAAGGTATCAGGACGATTATTAGGAGATACTGTAGAAAAGTCCAACTTAGCTGTTTTATGTAAGAGATCAAAAAAACAGTGACCTCCGCTTTGCGGAGCATCGCTGGCATCAACTATCCATTCGCTGGCTTTTGTTTCAGGAAAGGCCTTTATACAACATTCATGCGCCAAGTCCAATGCCTCACTATTCGTAACCAATCGGTATCCCCGGCTAACAACACCTAATACGCGATTGGTTTTCGTGTTTATCAGTGCTTTTTTGTCGGGTAGAGGTATTTGCCTCTCACCTGATTGCGTCTTAATATTCGCAAAAACAGGATACTCTTTAACTGGAAACAAAAGATCGTCTATTTTAGTTAATCGTGACATGTTTTACGTCTCCTTTCCTATATGACTGACTTATAAAATATGTCCCAGCAAGCGCTTCTTCCTATGAATAGCAAATTGTTATTTTCAGATTAACACCGGCAATGGAATCATGTATTGCAGATCATGTATGGACGTTAGAAGAAATAATTGAATTATGCGAACAAGAAATCATTATTTAATTCTATTTTAGCTTTTGTATTCCTACTATTTATTGTCAATTTCGATTTTTTCTTTTTTTTCCGAAACATCTTCTCCTGAAGTATCTTGTGGGACGGAAGCCTGCTCTTTAGCGGATGTTCTAGTAATATCTTCAACATAATGATTAATGCTCTCCTTGGATTCATTAATAGATTTTATTTCTTTTTCTCGCTCCGAATTATATATTTCTGCTAATCGTTTTAAAACATGATCTCCTATGTAAAAGAATGTACCTAGTGCTGGTCCGACTTTTACCATGTCAGTTGCCTCACCAACTCCCGGCGCAACCTCTGCCCTCTTTTTTGATGAATAAACCAATAGCAACGTCTCCGGTAGTAACTTCCATTTTGCATGTCCAGAAAACATCATTTGGGAATTTGCGTGCCAAGCACCAACACCAATAGAGGCAAAACCAACAATGTCTTGGCAACTAATAATCCCATTGTTTGAAACATAAAGATGAGGGCCACTTGTATCAACGCCGGCAAATATTGCTTGTGTTGCAGGCAAGTCAAAATTAATCATTTCCCTAGATAATTGCATTACTAAGGACGAGTCCATTTCATGCTGTCTATTAATAAAACTATTATTATCTAAGCCCAACGGGGAAAGAATTTGGTTTTCTGCTTTTTTAAAACGTGTGTAATTATAATATTGATTATATATATCGGCTACATCTTTAACATTCCACCAGTTATCAGGATTAGATGTAATACGCTGATTAACATCTTTTCGGACACAATCAATTAATTCCGATTGCAAGGATGAATCACCAGCAACCATTATAAAAATAGATGTGGTTAAATTTATTATTTTAGGTTGTAGCGGTTCAAATTCAATATCACCCGCGGTTAGCATCCGATCTGACGCTCCAATAATTCCATCCTGACATATTGCCGCAACACAAACCGTCACTGATATTTTCCCCCTCCAGTGTTTTTGGTGTGAATTATTGTATTTTAAGGGGTAATCATTGTCAAGGTATAAGCAGGCTAACTACCTAAATTCATTTTCACTTGACATAAATATTTGTTTGGTATTTTATAAGAATGTAAAAAAAGTACCACTAACCTGCATAAAACATTACCAAAAAAGATTTTATAAAGGATAAGTACCAATGTTTGAACAAGCCTTCAAAAACATCGACGACGTTCTCTGGAAAGAGGCAGGCTGCACCACCGAGTTGGACTATACCG
>JAQVWB010000215.1 GCA_028698695.1 Syntrophomonadaceae bacterium
ATAGCTAACCGTTGGGAAAACAACACTGCCCAGCAATCATTTTATAAATTAGCTTTAAACCTGAAAAGAATGGTGAAAGTTATTTAATAAGCTCCTGGAGTCCGGTTATTCATTTTGGACTTAATTTCTTGACGATGGACTAATATTGAAATTTGGGGTTTATCAACAGGTTCAATTTGAAACGGTTCTTTGAGTTTATTAAGGTACATAAGGTTAATTATTGCTGGTTATCATTCTAATGGCGTATTCAATTGCATTAACCAGACTGGATTCGTTTGCAGTACCTTTATTAGCCTGATCAAAGGCAGTCCCGTGATCGACCGAAACGCGGATGATAGGTAATCCCAGAGTAACATTTATGCCATTAACAGCGCTCATCTTCTGTTTTTGTTGATCATAATCAAATCCCAAAACCTTGATTGGGATGTGCCCTTGGTCATGATACATTGCTACCACAATGTCGAACATACCACCGCATGCTTTGGGAAATACTGAATCAGGAGGGAAGGGGCCTTCAACATGCAGTCCTTCTGATACTCCCTGCTGAATGGCTGGTATTATTTCCTGAATTTCTTCCTGCCCAAACAAACCGTTTTCCCCAGCATGAGGATTAAGTCCTGCTACAGCAATCCGTGGTTTTTGGATGCCAATCCTTTGGCATGCTTCGTTGGCCATCATGATGACATTATAAACACGTTCTTTTTTTACTTTATTACAGGCTTCGCGTAAGGAAACATGAGTGGAAACATGTACTACCCGCAAGTTTTCATCTGCCAGCATCATCGCATAGTCCTTGGTGCCGGTTAGTTCAGCGTATATCTCAGTATGTCCAGAATAATGATGACCTGCCAAATTTATAGCTTCCTTATTTAAAGGGTTAGTGATGGTGCCATCCACTTGTTTTTCCAGAGCAAGCTGAATGACATTACGAACATATTCAAATGCCGCGTTACCTGCCATTACTGATACTTTGCCATATTCCAGTTGGTTAATATCAACATTTGCCAAGTCATAAACATCTATGGTACCATATTCGAATTTTGCATATTCTATAGCCTTTACAGGATGAACCATGATCCAAGGCATATTGACTATCGAAGTTGCTTTTTCAATGACTGCTGCATCTCCTACGACTATTGGACGACACGCTTTGTAGATTGCTCGTTTTGACAAGGCCTTTACAGTAATTTCAGGACCAATACCTGCTGGGTCACCCAAGGTAATTCCAAGAATGGGTCTTTTTCGCATAAGATATACTCCTTTTTGTAAATAATTATGATTTTGTAAATATTCTTCTATTATTAAGCAGTTGTATATTATCCAGATAATTAATCAGGTACAAAATAAATATAATTAATTAATAGAAAAATCCGGTGAACTCTTTCAAGTATTCAATAACATTAACCAACGAATTTTCCTTACCAAAACCGCCTGATTTTGTTGCGATTAATATGGAATCCGCCTGCCCCCCTCGCATTTTTCCAAGAGGAATACCGGGCATAATCTCGGCTAGTAATTCTATATAGGGAGTTCCGAATGATTGGCAGATTTGGAAAGAAGTATCGCCGCCGGAAGAAATGATCGCAGTTAATCCAAATAATCTGTGTACTTGTCCTACGATACTGGCTATTGCTTGTGCAATAAGCAATGCATAATTATTTAACATTACATTATTATTTTGCACATCAAAGGTGTTCTTGAAAAGGCTGTCAACAGTTAATATTACAATTTTGTTGCCAGCGGTTACCTCTTGTTTTACTGCTTTGATACATTGGTGTATTGCCTGTTTCTGATTTCCGCTGATAATCTGTTGCGATTGTAATTGAATTATCGGTAGTTTATAAAATTCTGAAAGGAATTTAACTTGATGGGCGGTTTTTTTATTATATGAACCAATCGCAACCAAAGCTAATTGATTTCCATTAATATTTCCTTGCAGTGAAAGATAGTTTTTATCTTGTATGTCGCTATTTTCAATATTCAGTTGTTGAGCAAGCCCGGCAGAACCGCAAAGTATTTTGGGTTGCTCAATTATCTCTGCAGCGTCCTTAATCATTTTCAAATCTTCATCGGTGCAAGCGTCTAAAACAAATACCTCTCCGCCATGCAATAACTTAAATTCAATCAATTCTGCCAGTTTGTTGGGACCTTTTCTAACAGTTGAAAGAGAAATCCCTTCTACATTTCGATTCATACCTTCTGAAAAAAGCCCTAAAACATCAATGTGATGGTTAGCGGCATGCATTATTCCTTTGAAAACAGTTCTCCCATTAATCGGATAGCTGGGAGCAACCAAGGCTAAACCAGAAGCCGTAGCATCCATTATTGCTTCGAGCTCTGAGTCAGGATTACCACGTAATACTGAGTCAATCTTTTTGTACAGTGTGTTTGTGTAACAAGTGTTTAATTGTTGAGTAATTGCATATATACGTTCATAAGCTTGCAGTTTATCCATTGATCGTGTATCTGTATTAATAGAGATAATATCGTAATCATTGTAACAACCGATATTCTGGGTTTCATCATAGAATACTTTTACAATTGTAGAAAAACCTTTTTTTTTGAAATGAGCTGCAGAGTCGTTTGCACCAGTTAAATCATCAGCAATAATAATAATTGAAATCCTCATGTCACTCCATTTCATAAATAGTATTTTGAACGTTATTATTATACTACAATTCCACTCAATTACTTCTATTAACTGTATGAACTTATACTAATTAATAATGAGGTTATATGTGACTCGAATCACAAGTAGATTTATTTAAATCTTTTGTAAAACTTCTAGATTAATGTCTTTGACTCAACCACAGGCACTCAAATTATTGCGTCTATGAAAGCATCGGATATTAAAACAAAAACAAAAACCGCGCAACTCTGCGCGGTTTTTTGCTTGATAATGGTCGGGGTGACAGGATTCGAACCTGCGACTTTCTGGTCCCAAACCAGACGCGCTACCAAGCTGCGCTACACCCCGAACTTCTTTATGATAACATCAGCTCTCTGGCAATGTCAATTATGAAAAGACGGGATTGAACTGCATTAAGATTGAAAGGTTAATGTTATTGTGGCCTGTTCTTTGACCAGTATTGGGACTAATTTAATATCAGTGTTTTTTTTAAAATCCTGGTTTATAAAATATATATTTTAATTACAAAAGAGGATATAATTATGACAGAGTGTAATACATAAAAGAGGGAGTGTGATGAAGTATGTTTGATTATTTAATGACACCACAGCAGTTGCAGCTCAGAGACGAAACACGGGATTTAGTTAAATGGATACCCCGTCAGTACATTCTGGATATGGATGCAGAAAAAATCAAATATCCCAAAGAATTCATGGCGGAAGCCGGACGGCGTCATCTGAT
>JAQVWB010000216.1 GCA_028698695.1 Syntrophomonadaceae bacterium
AATATACAATTAGACCCATCGAATATGATAATATTAACTCCGCTATTTCATAAGTTGTTAGATTAGTATTAAATTCTTTACGTTCAATTCCTTCATCTATAGTGTTTAATAAAATATCTATTCCGGTAGTTTCCTCATTATAAATATCATTACCATCCAAAAATGCTTTAAATAATTGCCTTGTAATATCTATACCCTGATTTTTTATAAAAAGCATATAAGCATCTACAATATAATAAATTTTATCTAAACTAGAAATTTGTTTATTATTCAACAAATTATCCAGTTGTAAATCATCCAACATTATCCCGGTATTACCAAAAACTTTTTCCTTAGATTCAAAATAATGATAAAAAGTCCCTTTGGCAATACCTGCTGCTATACAGATGTCATCTACCGTTACATTTGCAAACCCTTTCTCTTTGATCATGGGCAGAGCTATTTCCAAAATGTTATTTTTTGTTCTAATCGCCTGAAGCTTTCGTTTTGTCATTTTTTTCATGCATTCGGTTCCTCCTGGTATCTATTATACAATAATTGAGATTAACAGTTGACGAATAAAAACAATCTTATTATACTTACATTATAAATGTACTTCAGTCGGTGACCATAGTCTATATTAATGGTTTCATAAGAGATTTAACGTTATATCGGCGGCACTATTGGTATTGGGCAAAAAAAACGCTTACCCCAAACAAAGAGTAAGCGCTCAAACATCAAAAACAGTTCCCTTTTAACTTAGTGACGACCTGATTATTACACTTTGGCATTCTTTTGAGGTGCAACCGGTGTAGACGGAGCCTTTCTCAGATATGAATACCAGTACAGGCTGGCTACAAATATTGCGCCGCCTACAATGTTACCAAGAGTTACCGGTATCAAATTTTTCACCAGCAAGTTACTCCAGGTAAAAAGGCTTCCCACTGAAGTTTTGAATGTCTCTACTGCAGCAGCAGCTGCTGCCGGATCTGCTAAGTGAGCTGCGCTAAGAGATGCCTGCGCTGCAACATCCAAAACTGCCGGCACTTGAGCGACAACCAAGCCCATGGGGATAAAGAACATATTGGCTACACTATGCTCGAAACCGCTGGCTACGAAGGCCATAATGGGGAAGAAGATTCCGAATATCTTACCTACTACATCTTTGCTGGCCAGTGCCAACCAAACTGCCATACATACTAACCAGTTACAAAGGATAGCACGACTGAATGCGCCGATCCAGGTCAGTTCCAATTTGCCTTTAGCGATTGCCAATGCTTTGGCTCCGACGGCCCCATTAAATAAGCCTGCTGCAGGAGCCGCGTCAAAGAATCCATAAAAGCCACCGGCAATAATATAAACCAGTAAGAGAGAGCCTATGAAATTGGCGATCCAGACAATTATCCAGTTCTTTAACAGATTTCCCCAAGTGCATTGGCGGTTTAATGCCCCAATCATCATAAACATATTGTTGCCGGTAAAAAGTTCTGCTCCGCCAATTACCACCAACATGAGGCCTACGCTAAATACTGAACCGAACAATAATTGGCCAAAACCATTACCCATATACTTGGGTATGTCATGACCTACTACTGTTGCTAGATTGGCCCCGAAACCGATATAGGCCCCGGCTAAAATTCCAAGTACAATCAATTTGCCAATTGACAGTGATGACTTGGCTTTTCCTATACCGCAGGCATTGCCTGCTACCTCACCAGGTCCAAAAAAGTTCATACTTAAACATCCCTTTCTTTAACAACCTGAATCAACTTCATAAATAGATTTTCAATGAATATTTTTACACTTAACTAATGTTAAATCTTAGATACGTTGATTCCGCATACCTTATACTCATAGGTTTTGGTTACTTTATCATAAGAAGAACTGGTTAAAACGTTAGTTGGGGTTTCCTTATAATGGAAGGTCATAAATAACATTCCTTCCGGTACCCGATCAGTAACCTTAACCTTGGTTGTCAGTTCGCCACGACGTGATGCAACCTTAACCTCACCGCCATTTTCGACGCCAAGCCGCTTCGCATCCTGAGGATTGAGCTCTGCTAACTCCTCAGGTGCATGAGCATCCAAGGCTTGGGAATTCCTGGTCATAACGCAGTAATGTTCCAGTTTCCGCCCTGAATTGAGCAAGAAGGGGTACTCTTCATCCGGCATCTCAGCCGGAGCCTGGAATTCAATGGCCTTAAAGAGTCCTTTGCCACGCGTAAATTTACCTTGATGCAGGAACTTTGTTCCTGGGTGCTCCGCATTCGGCACAGGCCATTGCAAGCTCGTCCGGGCAAGCCGTTCATGACTGACTCCGGCATAATGAGGACTCAGCGATGCTACTTCTTTCATCACTTCAGCGGTATCATTATACTCGAAAGCATAACCCATTCTATTAGCTAATTCACATATGATTTGCCAATCGGCCTTTGAGTTGCCTACGGGTTCAATAGCTTTATTAACCATTTGAACACGCCGCTCCGTATTAGTAAAGGTACCGGTCTTCTCCGCAAAGCTGGCCCCCGGGAGGATTACATCAGCTAATTTAGCAGTTTCTGACATGAAGATATCCTGAACAACTAAAAAGTCAAGCGATTTTAAACCTTTAATTACATGATTGGCATTGGCATCTGTCAGTACCGGGTCTTCCCCCATAACATACAAAGCTCTTAAGTCTTTGCTTATCGCTGTATCAAACATATCCGGAATCAAAAAGCCTGGTTTAGGATTAAGAGTGACCCCATAAGCCTTTTCGAATTTTGCCAGGATATCCGGATTAGTCAAAGCCTGATAGCCAACAAAAACATTCGGGAGAGCGCCCATATCACAAGCCCCTTGAACGTTATTCTGGCCACGGATTGGATTGACCCCGGTATTTTCCTTCCCGATATTTCCGGTCAACATTGCCAGATTAGCCAGGGACATTACGTTATCCGTACCACAGATGTGTTCAGTAATTCCCAAAGTATAGAAGATTTGTGCCCTCTCAGCAGTAGCATAAATGCGAGCTGCTTCTTCTAATTGTTCAACGGGAACTCCGGTAATTTTACTGACCAGATCTGGCGAGTATTTAGCAACATTTTCCTTTAACTTTTCGAAATCTTCTGTTCGTTCCGCAATAAATTCCTTGTCTTCCCAGCCATTGGCGAGAATAATATTCATAATTCCATTAATCAGAGCAACATCCGTTCCGGATTTTAACCTAATATAAAGATCTGCTCTTTCCGCCAAAGTAATTCGCCGCGGATCTACAACTATTGTTTTACAGCCCTTGTCGATCGCTTGCAGCATTTTGGCCCCAATGATTGGATGAGCTTCTGTGGTATTAGAACCAATGATAAACATCACTTCAGATTGGGGAATCTCATTAATTGAATTTGTCAT
>JAQVWB010000001.1 GCA_028698695.1 Syntrophomonadaceae bacterium
CAGTTTGAAGCTGCCCATTCAATTGGTATGACACATTTCCAGACCATGCAAAGTGTAATAATTCCCCAGGCTATCCGTAATATTCTGCCGGCTACCAGTAATGAATTTGTGATTAACATCAAAGATAGTTCGGTGCTTATGGTTATCGGGGTTACTGAATTGTTTTTTCAATCTAAATCAGTAGCGGGTATCTATTATAAATTCTTTGAAGTCTTTCTCATAACTTCGATAATTTATTTAACTATGACCTTTACCGTTACCAGAATACTTCGCTATCTGGAAACCAAACTGGATGGTCCGGCCGTTTATACTATTCATGGGTCGCAAACAGTTCCGGAGGCTTCATTCAGAATAGTGGACCGGGAGAAATTGCAATGAAAAATATTATTGAAATTCGCCATTTAAAAAAATCTTTTGGAAATAACGAAGTCTTAAAGGATATTAATTTTTCGGTCAGCAAGGGCGAAGTAGTATGTATAATCGGATCCAGCGGTTCTGGAAAATCAACTTTGTTGCGCTGCCTGAATCTGTTGGAGTATCCTACCAGCGGGGAAATACTGTACCGTGGACAAAATATTCTGGAACATAATATGAGCAATGCTGTGTATCGGGCGAAAATGGGTATGGTATTTCAGCAGTTTAACCTTTTTAATAATCTGACCGTTCTCGATAATTGCATGGTTGGCCAGATAAAGGTTTTAAAAAAGGATACCCGGGAAGCTAGAAAGTCTGCTATGCAATATTTGGAACTGGTAGGCATGACGCGGTTTATTAATGCCAGGCCCAATCAGATTTCCGGAGGTCAAAAGCAGCGGGTAGCTATTGCCCGGGCACTGTCGATGGAACCGGAAGCCCTGTTGTTTGATGAACCTACCAGTGCCCTGGACCCAGAATTGGTCGGTGAAGTTTTGAGGGTTATGAAAAATCTGGCCCAAAGCGGTTTGACCATGCTGGTAGTTACCCATGAGATGGGTTTTGCCCGTGATGTAGCCAACCGGGTGGTGTTTATGGATAGTGGAGTAATTGTTGAGGATGATGTACCGGAACTAATATTTAATAACCCCAAAAACGAAAGAACGCGTATTTTCCTGAAACGCATTCTGGAGGATTAATTCAGGTCAGGTTTTAACTTAATAAGATAATCGGGGATGGTTAGTGACATGACTCTACGCAGAGACATGTCAGTAGCCATCTTCTTTTTTCAGCATCCGCGGAAACTTTTAGTTTCCGCGGATGCGGCATGGGACTTTGCCTTTTTACCGCATGAGTTGTACAGGGCAGGCATATATTTATTTAAAGTTAAAAATGGGAGTGTTGCACAGGGGGGAAGAGCATGGAAAAACGCCGCGAAGTAATTGGCCGGGTTATGGCGGAATTTTTAGAGATACCTCAGGATCTGGTCTTGGATATTCCCAAGCTCAGTATTATTGGTCGTAATGAAATCTATGTGGAAAACCATAAGGGTATTATTGAATATTATCCCCACCGGCTCAGGATAAATTTAAGTCGTGGGTTTGTCGAAATTGAAGGCAATGATTTGGAAATAAAGGCACTTATGACGGATGAAATGTATATTGGCGGGATAATTAACTCTATAAAATATCATGACTGATTAGTGGAGGGAATGATCTATGGCTAAGCGTTTCTTTGAACAGGTAGGTGGAATAATAAGTGTTCTCCTGCCAGGAAACAATCCGGAAAAAATAATAAATATGGCTCTATCAAGGGGTATAATCATAACTGACTTAAAACAGCAACCCGACGGGATGCATTTTAAGATTCGCAGCAGTGCTTTTAGTGCATTAAAAAGTATTGCTGAAGAAAATGGATAAGGTTTGGAAATAGTCGATAAACGTGGTTTGCCTTTTTATAAAGCTATTTTAAAACGGAGAATGGGTTTTATTGTTGGCGGGATAATATTTATTCTAAGTTTATACTTGCTTTCATCCTTTGTTATGTTCATTGAAGTAAGTGGAAATGAAAACGTAAACTCTACACGAATTATGCAAAGTGCTGCCCGGCATGGTCTGCAGCCAGGTGCTCCCAAATGGACTTTCAGCCGTAGTGATATAGAAAAAAATATGCTGGTGGAGATAGAGGAATTATCTTATGTGTGTGTTGAAATAAAAGGCATATCTGCCAGTATTAAAGTAGTAGAAAAAGTATTGCCCAAAGAAGAAATTACCGGCCCTTGCCATATGGTGGCTTGTAAAGACGGAGTAATAAATGAAGTATTGGTGTTGGAGGGACAAAGCAGAGTAGCAGCCGGGGATGTAGTAGCCCGGGGAGACGTACTGATTTCAGGAATTGTAACACCGGAGACTAATCCTTATATGCCTGCTGACACAGTTTATCTTCCTTATGCGGTAAGAGCGCGTGGTATTGTTAAGGCTCAAATATGGTATGAAGGTTATGGGGAGTGTCATTTGCGGGAAGTGATTTTCCAGGAGGGTAAAACTGAAACCGCGCACAGATTAAAAACCCCTTGGGGTAAGGTAGCTTTATCCCGTAATCAGCAGTCAGGTTTTGAATATTATAGCAGCAAAAAATATAATCGCCATTTCAAAACCCCATGGGGAAGGCTGACTTATGAGAAAGAATTACGGCAGGAAAAAATCAGAGTCGTGGCAGAATACTCTGAGCGGCAGGGGATAGAGATTGCCCGACAGAAGGCTATGCAGGAGTTACAAAAAAAACTTAAGAATAATAAGCCGGTTGGAAAGCCTAAGATGGATATTTTATCCTCTCCCAGTGAACCAATTATAAGAATTAAACTGATAGTCGAAACCAGTGAAAATATAGCAGTAGCACAGCCGGTAATTGATGAGGAAATGGTTATTGATGAGCTCATGTGATATAATAACTTAGATATCGGCAAACTAGATCAGGAGGATTCTGTTATTGCTCGAGAAGGAAAATAAAATAACTATTGGCAACATTGAATCAGCTACAATATTTTTTGGTAGTGGAGATGAAAATTTTCGTTACCTGCGTTCTATATCCGGAGCAGATATTTCAGCCCGGGGAGCAGAAGTATTTATAAAAGGGAAGCAGGAAGAGGTGGAATTTTCGTCTGAATTAATTCGTAACCTGCTTGATATTGTTGAGACAGAACACCGCCTCGGTATTAATGATATAAACTATATGAACAACCTGCTCAGGAGGGGCGAAAAAGCCAGATATAAGGATATTGTATCGGGAATATTGCTTAATTCGGTTAGCGGCAAAGCTATCAAGGCTAAAACCCTGGGGCAAAAACGCTATATTCAAGCAATACTAAAGGATGATGTAGTTTTTGGGATTGGTCCGGCAGGGACCGGTAAAACCTATTTGGCAGTTGTGATGGCGGTAAGAGCTTTGCGCAATAAAGAAGTTGAACGTATTATCTTGGTACGTCCGGCAGTTGAAGCAGGTGAGAAACTGGGTTTTCTGCCGGGAGATTTAATTGAAAAGGTTAATCCTTATCTCAGACCCCTTTATGACAGTTTGTTTGATATTTTAGGTGTTGATATTACGCAGCGATATTTGGAAAAGAATATTATCGAGGTGGCTCCTTTGGCCTATATGCGGGGACGAACCTTAAATGATGCTTTTATAATTTTGGATGAAGCTCAGAACACGACTCCCCAGCAGATGAAGATGTTTTTAACTCGCCTGGGATTTGGCTCAAAAGCAGTTATTACCGGCGATATTACCCAGGTTGATCTTCCTGTCGATGAGTACTCGGGTTTAATTGAGGTACAAAAAATTTTGTCCCATGTCAAAGGAGTATCGTTTGAATACCTGACTAAGGAAGATGTGATTCGTCATCCACTGGTTCAACTTATTATTAATGCCTATGAACAACATGATGAACGCATTTCCAGCCACTAGCTAAGGAGCATTTTTTATGAGGATACCTAATATCCTTAATTTTATATGGAACAGAATTAAACTTTTCTTCACTAATTCAGCAGTTCAAAAGACTTTGGGTATTCTGCTTTTCTTTTCTATTACCATTCTTATTTTATTTAGCAGTTACAGCCCCAATCAGGTAGCCCTGCATCCCGATGAAGTTGCCCAGCAGGATATCCGCTCAGAAATAAATGCTGTAGTAATCGATTATAAACAAACGGCAGTTTTACAGAATCAGGCAGCTGAGGGTGTACAGAAGGTATATCAGGAAGACCAGTATGCACTCACCAACATGCAGAATGAAATAAACCGTTTTTACAATAACATAATCGAAATAAAAATAGCCGGTATTAACAAACAGGAAGAATTACAAAGCCTGATAACAGAAATAAATAGCAGGCATGAACAATTCGAACAGAATTACACTGACAAGCAATTAGCCAGTTATATACTTCTTACTCCCGATGAAGATCTGGAGCAGATTCATTCCACCTCTCTCGGTCTGGTCGAAAATATTATGAATAAGCCGGTTACCGAAGAAACCATGGAAGATGCATTTCACCGAACTGTAACTCAAACCAATACCCTGAGTTATGCTCCCCAGGCCAGAGATTTAATAAATATTTCTATTATAAACAGCTTGCGTCCCAATCTGGTTTTTAACAAAGAAGCTACTGACAAAGCTATTAATGAAGCTATGGAAGCAGTTGAACCGGTGCAGAAAAATATCAAGGCCGGGGAAATTATTGTGCGGGCTGGGGACAGGGTTACGCCTGAACAAATATCGGCTTTGGAACAGTTGGGGATACAGAGGACGGAGAGTTACTCATTAACATTAATCGGAGTATTTTTACTGGTTATACTTACGTTTTGGCTGGTAATAGAATTTATTCGTCGTTATCACAGAGAGATATTTAACAATGATCGCATGATGATACTTATTGGTTTAGTCTTTGTATTGATGCTCTTATTGACCAGGTTTATGGCCATTATTGAGATTGATGGACGCACAGAAATAAATGCCTTGATTGGTTATATGGCTCCAGTTGCGGCGGGTTCTATGTTAATTGCCATACTGTTGGATAATCGCCTGGCCTATTTTATGACTATGATAATGGCTATATATGTCGGACTCATAAATGAAGGCAACCAATTGTTCTATGCAATTGTTGCTTTTGCTGGTGGCACCATGGGAGTATTTCAGGTACACCGGGTTAATCAAACTTCTGATCTGGCAAAATCGGGACTGTATATTGCCCTGGTCAACATAGTTACCATTTTGACCTTGTTGCTCGTAAGTGGCAATGTTAAGCTTGATGTTGTATTTATGGCAATTATAATCGGGATTATTAATGGATTGTTATCAGCAGTTCTTATGATTGGAGTGCTGCCTTATCTGGAAACAGCTTTTTCCATAACCAGTATGGTGAAGTTGTTGGAGTTGACCAATCCCAATCATTATTTATTAAAGCGGTTATTATTGGAAGCGCCTGGTACTTACCATCACAGCCTAATGGTGGGAAACCTGGCAGAAGCTTCAGCTGAATCAATAGGAGCTAATCCCTTGCTTGTACGGGTAGGGGCATATTATCATGATATAGGTAA
This sequence comes from Syntrophomonadaceae bacterium, assembly GCA_028698695.1. Classification (GTDB taxonomy): domain Bacteria; phylum Bacillota; class Syntrophomonadia; order Syntrophomonadales; family Syntrophomonadaceae; genus JAAYBS01. The sequence continues at coordinate 5,500 of JAQVWB010000001.1, forward strand.
ACTAAAAAGACCGGATTATTTTGTGGAGAACCAACAGGGATTTGATAATCCCCATGAAAAAATTGCTCCGGCACTTAGTGCCTTAATTATTACTTCCCATGTTAAAGATGGGGTGGAATTGGCCCGGGAAGCTCATATTCCGGAAGTTATTATTGATTTTATTGAGCAACATCATGGTACAAGCCTGGCCAAATATTTTTACAGCCGGGCACTGGAGGAAGATCGGGACGGGAATATCAGTGAGGATAATTTCCGCTATGCGGGGCCAAAACCGCAAAGCAAAGAGGTAGCTTTGGTTATGCTGGCAGATTCAGTTGAAGCAGCTATACGCTCATTAAGTGAACCAACCCCTGCCAAGATTAAGAATATGGTTCGTCTTATAATAAAAGATAAATTAAATGACGATCAACTGGAGTCAAGTGCTTTAACTTTTAAGGATCTGGATGTTATAGCCAATTCGTTTTGCAAAATACTGGAAGGAGTCTATCACCGCCGAATTGAATATCCGGAAATTATAATAAAAGAATTTCAGAAAAGGGGAGAATCCCATGGAGACCATGATCATCAACCAGCAGAACAAAGTTGAATATACCAGGGAACTGCAACAGGTGATCAATCAGGTTATTAAAGCAGCTGCCCGTTTAACTAAACTGCCGGAAAACTCGGAAGTAAGTGTAATGATAGTAGATAACAGTTATATACAGGAGCTAAATTTTATTTACCGCAATCAAAATCGGCCCACTGATGTATTGAGTTTTGCTATGAATGAACTGGGTGAAGATGAACCGGATTTTGACTTTTCAGGAGATACCCATGTATTGGGTGATATTGTAATATCGTTGGAACAGGCTTTAAATCAAAGTGAAGAATATGGGCATTCCCTGCAAAGGGAATTGGGTTTTTTAGTTGTCCATGGTATGCTTCACCTGCTGGGTTATGACCATGAGGTAGAAGTGGAAACTCAGCTAATGAGAGGCCTGGAGGAAAAAATCATGCAGGCGGCAAATCTGGAGAGATAAAAACATGGGTAAAAACACACTGAGTACAAGCTTCGGATATGCTATTGATGGAGTGTTATATGCCTTTTTGCGGGAGCGAAATATGAAAATCCATCTGCTGGCTGCCGTAATCGTTGTTATAGCCGGTATTTATTTGGGAATCGACCGACTGGAATGGGGATTACTTTCGTTGACAGTGGCATTGGTTATAATTACTGAAGTAATTAATACGGCCATTGAAAAGACGGTTGATTTGGTTACAGACCAGTATCACCCTCTGGCTAAACTGGCTAAAAACATGGCTGCCGGGGCAGTTTTATTAAGCGCAATTAATGCATTAATAATGGCGGCTGTAATATTTGGACCATACCTGATATTATGGTAAAGTATGAAGGAGTTTATAAATGGATCATCGTAAACTGATAGAGTTGTCAAGGCAGGCGCAGACAGGTGCATATGTTCCCTACTCAGGTTTTAAAGTCGGCGCCGCTCTGCTTACTAATACAGGCAGGATTTATACTGGAGCTAATATTGAAAATGCCTCCTACGGTTTAACCGTATGTGCTGAACGCATAGCAGTATTTAAGGCAATTAATGATGGGGAAAAAGAATTTGACTGTATAGCTATAACCGCTTCCAGGGGATGGCCATATCCTTGCGGTGCTTGTCGGCAGGTATTGGCGGAATTTTCTCCTCACATGAAAGTTATAGTAAGTGATGAGAATAATAGTACCAGGGAATACTTATTAACAGAGTTATTGCCACAGACATTTTCTCTGGATATTTAGGAGGGCATAGTTGGTGAAATCGGGATTCGTAAGTATAGTGGGTCGGCCTAATGTAGGCAAATCCACTTTAATGAATACCTTAATTGGACAAAAAGTAGCAATCGTTTCGGAAAAACCGCAAACAACCAGAACGCGTATCCAGGGAATATATACCTCAGATGCAGGGCAGATTATTTTTATCGATACACCCGGGATTCATAAACCCAAACATCTGCTGGGTGAATATATGGTCAAGGTATCAACCCGCAGTTTGGAAGAAGTAGATATTATCTATTATATGACTGATGTAACCCGTCCTTTTGGCGGCGGTGAACAGTTTATTCTTAATCAGCTGAAGGATGCTACAGTTCCAGTTATTATGCTGGTAAATAAAATTGATCTGGCTACCAAAGATCAGGTGGAAGATTTTATCGAACCTTTTTTAAGCTATATGAATTTTTCTGAGGTAATTTCAATTTCAGCTACTCAGGGATTAAACTTGGATCTGTTACTTGAAACTACTTTGGGGTATCTCCCTGAAGGGCCCCTTTACTATCCTGAGGGTGACTTGACTGATCAACCGGCCTCATTTATTGCTGCCGAATTAATTCGGGAGAAAGCCCTGATTTTGACTCGTGATGAAGTTCCTCATTCATTAGCTGTGGAAGTAGAAGAGTTCAAGCAAAATGATAAAAAGGTATATTTAAGGGCAGTAATTTACACTGAAAGGGATTCGCAAAAGGGTATAATTATTGGCAAGAATGGACAAATGCTGAAAAATATTGGTGAGCAATCCCGTAAAGATATTGAATATATGCTTGACGCGCCCGTCTATTTGGACTTATGGGTAAAAGTAAAAAAGAATTGGCGCGATAGCGAAAATAACTTGAATCAACTGGGTTACAGGTTGTAGCTTAATGGAGGCAGGTATGCTGGCAACTTATCTGGACAGCACCAATCTAAAACCGGACGCTGCAGCTAATGATATTCGATTATTGTGTGAAGAGGCAATTCGTTATCAAATGGCGGCGGTATGTATTCATCCTTATCGCCTTAAACTGGCAGCCGCTCTTATAAAAAACAGCGGGGTTAATCTATGTACGGTAATCGGGTTTCCGTTGGGGGCCAATACTACTGCCTGCAAGGTTTTCGAAGCTCGGGAAGCATTGCAAACCGGGGCTGATGAACTGGATATGGTTATAAATATTGCTGCCTTAAAAGATGGGGATGCTTATTTAATAAATGAAATTAAAGCCTTGCTGGCGTTAAAAGACCAATATGATTTTATTCTTAAAGTTATAGTTGAGACCGCTTTGTTAACTGTTGAAGAATTGAAATACCTTACCCAATTGCTTACAAATCTGAAAGCAGACTACATAAAAACTTCTACCGGATTTGCTTCCCGGGGAGTTTCACTTCAGGATATTCAAACAATAAGTGCTCACAAGGGACCTGATTTAAAGATTAAAGCCAGCGGTGGGATTAAAACCACAGAATTTGCCTGTAAACTAATTGCTGCCGGGGCCAATCGACTGGGAACCAGCAATGCAGCACAACTATTGGCAGGGTCTGATTGAGGGAGAGGCTCAGGCAGGTGACCCCCTCTTGAGAGGAAAAACACTATTACTAACTGTTATTTTTGCAGCTATTTATGTTTCAGTTATGTTGAACAACCCGGATGAAAGATTAAAAGCCGCCGGTTATAACCAGTTGCTTGATTGGTACGGTTTAACGATTGTTCAATTTGCTGAGCTTGAATATGTGCATAATCCGGGGCTGCGGGTTTTAAATGACAACTCATCCCTGAGCATAGAAGCTGTTGTACCGGATGGTAGAACTGATTATGCGGACAGACTGGATAACGCCATACTTTCCTGTCAGGCAATAGTTGAATGTTCAGGCATGGATAGCTGGCATACTACTTCCGCAGGGCAAAAATACCTTGGTTATATGCGGGATAAAATTTATCGGATTGTTGTTTTTGACGGTGGACATCATCTTCCCACCCTGGGAACCAGGCCGGATATAATTATTGTACCGGTTTTTAAAGGCTATGCAGTTCATTCCTATATGCGTGATGGAATGAAAGTTGAGTGTTTGACGGCTATATTAAAAGCAATTGATTCACCTTCAGTAGTTGTTACCGTTCCCCGGTTTTTCATCGTTAAAAGTACCGGTTCTTTAACTGAGGTTGCAAGCAGGGTTATTAGAGATTCGTTGGATAACAGTATGGTAAATGAAGAAAATAATCCTGGTCAGGCTAATCGTTATGGCAGTCGATATAAAGATTGTTTATTTGCCTATATTTCCAATAAAGAGGCTGACAACTGGCAGGATTTCCTGGTTGGTTTTCAAAAGTTATATACTGAAGATATTAACCAGGTTTACCTGGCTTTCAACTATAATGAAATCAACCGGCAGCAGGCACAGGAGTTTGCTCAAAAGCTGCAAACCGAGCTGGGTGTACCGGTAGAGATAGTAAACAGCCCGGTCAAGGTTGCAGATTTGATATGGAGTGACAATTAAATGTACTTTGGTTCTCGAGCCCTTATTTTAAAAACTTCAGATTTACGGGAGACAGATAAGCTGGTTACCATATTTTCTGAGCAGGAAGGCAAACTGACTGCGGTTGCGCGGGGCATTAAGAAACCTAACAGCAGTTTGAGGGCTTGTGTACAGCCTTTTTGTCATTCGCAATTATTCTTTAGCCGTGGGCGGGAGTTGGACCTGATTACGCAGGGAAAATTGTTGGAATTTTACGGGAATGCCCGTGAAGATTTAAATCGAACTTTGCATTGTATGTATATTATGGAGTTACTGGATAAATCACTTATGGATAGAGTGCCATTACCTCGTTTGTATAAAACGACTCTGGAAACGCTGCAGACAATTAACCAGTCAGAAATTAATCCTTTAGTTATTCGCTATTTTGAAATGAATCTATTAATTTATCTGGGCTATAAACCAGTTCTTGATCAATGTATTTCTTGTCAACGGTCTGATGTTCAGCTAAATCGATTTAATCTGGCTGAAGGGGGCATGGTTTGTCCGTCCTGTATTAAAAATAGCAGTGATGAAATAAATGTTTCCGGTGAAACGCTGGCTTTGCTTAAAAGAATTGGCCGTGTACCGACAAATACTTTGGAAAGAATACGGGCCAGTAATATGGCCCTTAACCAGATGGAAATATTTCTGGAGAAAAATCTGGAGTATCATCTGGAAAGGAAATTCAATCTCAAGTATACGATAAGACGCTTAAAATCTTCAGTATAAGGTTGCATTGACAAGGCAGTGCCTGGTTGATAAACTGTTTATGAATTTTATATCTATGACGATGATAAAGAGGAGTAATTAGGTTGCCTTTATGAAAGAGAGCCGGATTGGGTGAGAACCGGCAAAGGCTTATAATGAAGGGCGCTTTGGAGTCACAGGAGGAACACCACTTAAAGTGGTAAGTAAAACCTGACCCATGAGAGAGGGCCGTTGAGGCCAATCAGGGTGGAACCGCGGGTATACCCGTCCCTGTTTTCAGGGGCGGTTTTTTGTTTTTTATACTAAAGTGTGTGACCATGATTGAGAGCATCGTTTGCAAGCATAAGCTTGAGTTTTCTAATTTCAAAGGAGGAAAGCAGGTATGAATTTTCAGGAGATTATTTTGCGTTTGCAAAACTTCTGGGCCGGTCAAGGCTGTATAATCCAGCAACCTTATGATGTCGAAAAGGGTGCCGGGACAATGAATCCAGCTACTTTTCTGCGAGCATTGGGACCTGAACCATGGAAAGTTGCCTATGTTGAACCTTCCAGAAGACCTACTGACGGGCGATATGGAGAGAACCCCAACCGTTTGCAGCATTATTATCAATATCAGGTAATATTAAAACCTTCACCGGATGATGTAATTGATTTATATTTACAAAGTCTGATGGATTTAGGCATAGATCCGCAGCAGCATGATATCCGTTTTGTTGAGGATAACTGGGAATCGCCTACTTTAGGTGCCTGGGGTCTGGGTTGGGAAGTGTGGCTGGATGGTATGGAAGTTACTCAGTTTACTTATTTCCAGCAATGTGGTGGGTTTGATTGCCATCCGGTAAGTGCCGAGATAACTTACGGACTGGAGCGCATAGCCATGTTTATACAAAATCGGGACAGTGTTTATGATATAGAATGGGTAGACGGGATTACTTATGCTGATGTTCATCATCAGGCAGAAGTAGATTATTCCCATTACAATTTTGAACATGCGGATGTAGCTTCACTGATGACCATGTTTAATTTGTGTGAAAAGGAAGCTTTACAGGTAATGAAGGCTAAACTGGTACAACCGGCCTATGATTATGTATTGAAATGTTCCCATTTATTTAACCTGCTGGATGCCCGTGGGGCTATCAGTGTTACGGAAAGAACCGGTTACATTGGCAGAGTCCGCAACATGGCACGAATGGTGGCAGCAGCTTTCCTAGAGCAGCGCCATAATCTGGGCTATCCACTTATAAAGGACCCGGCACTTAGAGAGCAGTTAATTAATGCAGAGGAGGCGATCTAAGTGGCAATGGATTTATTATTGGAAATTGGGGTGGAGGAACTTCCTTCAGCTTCCTTGCCGGAAACGATTAATGAATTGCAGCAACTAACCCAATTACGCCTGGATAATTATCGTTTGCATTATGAATCAATCAAGGTTATGTCTACACCGAGGCGGTTAACCATATATATCAGAGACCTGGCTGAACAACAGGCTGATGCACATATAGAAAACCGGGGACCCAAAAAGGAAATTGCTTTTGATAAAGAAGGTAATCCCAGCAAAGCCGGTCTGGGTTTTGCGCGTGGCCAGGGGATAGACTTTGAACAACTTGAAATTCGTCAGGTAGGGGATGTGGAGTATGTATTCGCCTGTAAAATTGAAATAGGGAATGCCACTACTGATATACTGACTGAATTATTACAGGGCATTATTACTTCGGTGCCATTTCCCAAATCCATGCGCTGGGGTGACTTTTCCCTGCGTTTTGCCCGACCCATTCGCTGGTTACTGGCATTATATGGAAGTAGTTTAATTACACTGCAGATTGAGAATATCTCCAGTGACCGGTATACGTATGGGCACCGATTCCTATCCCGGGGTAAGCTGGAAGTCAGAGACAGTCAGCAATATTTTCAGCAGCTTCAGGAGCATTATGTAATACTTGATCAGGACCAGCGGCGGGATTTAATCTGGCAGCAAGTACAGAAAGTAGCTGTGGATATGAATGCAACTGCTATGCATAATCCCGATTTGCTGGAGGAAATTACTTATCTGGTAGAATACCCGACAGCTTTTTATGGTAGTTTTTCGCCATCTTATCTGCAGGTTCCCTCGGAGGTGCTTACTACCAGTATGATTGAACATCAACGTTATTTCCCGTTATACGATAAGGAAAATAAACTAATGCCTGGATTTGTTGGAGTGAGAAATGGCAGTGATTATTCTCTCGAAGTGGTTCGCGCCGGAAATGAGAGAGTATTAAGGGCCAGACTTGAGGATGCCTTGTTCTTTTGGAATGAAGATACCAGGCAGCCTATTGAAGTAATGACCCGCAATTTAAAAGATGTTTTATTCCAGGAGCGTCTGGGCAATCTTCAGGAAAAGGTGGAAAGATTGGCGGTAATTGCCCGCTATATTGGTCAGCAGCTTTCCCTTGGTGATCCAGATTTGATAAACCGGTCTGCAGCTTTGTGCAAAGCAGATTTGCTAAGTAATATGGTCTATGAGTTCCCGGAATTGCAGGGAATTATGGGGCGTTATTATGCACAGCACAGCGGTGAACCGGCAGAAGTTTGTGAAGCAATATTTGAACATTATCTGCCCCGTTTTTCCGGTGACAACCTTCCGACAACTGCCACCGGTACAGTTTTAAGTCTGGCTGAAAAAGTCCATAACCTGACTGGTTGTTTTGCCATCGGATTTAAACCTTCCGGTTCGCAGGACCCTTATGCATTACGCAGACAGGCCCTGGGGATGGTAAATATTATTCTATCGCAGCAATTGGAATTGGATTTAAAGGATATATTTGCGGCAGCTTATGATTGCTTCGAAATGGTTATACCAGATATTGATAAAACTACCGCAGTAAATGAATTAAATGATTTTGTTTTACAGCGTTTGCGTGGGATACTGATGGAGCATTATTCCTATGATGTTGTTGATGCCGTCCTGGCAAACCCCAGCGGTAATTTAGCAGACCTGCAACGTCGGGCCTGGGCCGTAAATCAATTAAAACAATCTTCTTATTATGAAGACTTTATGGTGGTGTATAATCGGGCCAATAATCTTAGCAGGAAGTGGGAGGCGCATAGCTATTCTGCCGAGGTTTTAATCGATGACAGTGAAAAGTACCTGTATCAGCAAATAAAAGAGGTTAGGCCCCGTATAGAACAGGCAGTTGAACAGCATAATTATATTCTGGCCATACAACAGCTGGCAGATTTGAGGCCAGCGCTGGATGCATTTTTTGAAGCGGTTATGGTTATGGTGGATGATGAAACTTTAAAAGCCGCACGTATGGGAATGTTAAAGCAAATTACTGCTTACTGTCACTTTATTGCTCAATTTAATAAATTGGTTCAATAAAAAATATACAACAGGATTTCTTTTCTTGATATAGTATATATAATTAATATGATTTGACCCAAAAAGTATAGCATAATTGGGATGGGTGAAAATGATTGAACTAAGCGATCGACAGGAAAGAATTCTGGATATTGTTAAAAAGAATGCCCCTATTACCGGTGAAAAGATTGCTGAATTATTAGGGGTTACGAGGGCAGCTCTACGTCCTGATTTAGCAGTGCTTACCATGTCGGGATTTCTTGAGGCCAAACCCCGTGTAGGTTACACTTTTCGCACCGAAGGAATTGAAAGTGAAGTACGACGAGTTCTTAATCAGTACCGGGTCAGAGATATTCAGTCGATGCCGGTGGTAGTAAAAGAAAACTGCAGTATTTATGATGCCATTGTCACCTTGTTTATTGAGGATACCGGTAGTATATTTGTTTTGGGAAATGATAATTATTTGTCGGGTCTGGTATCACGCAAAGACTTTTTAAAGACTACCCTGGGTCAGGCGGATATTCATAAAGTTCCGGTTAATGTGATTATGACCCGTATGCCAAATATTGTAACTACTACTCTGGATGAAACGGTAGTAGAAGTAGTTAAAAAGATTGTAGAGCACGAAGTGGATAGTCTCCCGGTAGTCAAATGTTTTATTGACCCGGAGGGAGAGGAAAAACTGGAAGTAGTCGGCAAAATCACTAAAACGAATATTGCCAGGCTATTCCTCGACTTAGCCTGTCAACGCGTTTAAGGGGGTATATAAATTGTCAAAGCATTTGCCTGGAGTATACATCGTATCAGACTCCATTGGAGAGACTGCGGAAATGGTTGTCAGAGCCGCAGCCAGTCAGTTTAACTCTGGTAATATGGAGATTAGACGAATAACTAATATTTCTGATACCGATACTCTGGAGGAAATTGTTAATCATGCAGCAGATAATGGCTTTATGATAGCCTATACTCTGGTAGTTGATGAACTGGGAATATATTTGCAAAATGAGGCAGAAAAAGCCGGGGTAGTGTGCGTAGATATTCTCGGACCTCTAATTAATGCTTTTAAACAGGTAAGTCACATTGAGCCTAAAAAGGAAGCCGGTCTGTTGCGCAAAGTAGACGAAATGTATTATCGCCGTGTAGAAGCGGTAGAATTTGCAGTTCGTTATGATGATGGCAAGGACCCGCGGGGAATAAACCTGGCCGATATTGTGCTGGTAGGAGTTTCCCGTACCTCAAAAACCCCTTTATCCATGTATCTGGCACATAAACGTATCAAGGTTGCCAATGTACCGTTGGTTCCCGAAGTCATGCCTCCGGAAGAATTATTTAAGGCAAGGCGGGGTAAGGTGATTGGATTAACTATTTGGCCTGATCAGCTAAATCAGATTCGGGCTGAAAGATTAAAGACTCTGGGATTAAAAGGACAGGCGACTTATGCTAACCATGACCGGATATTGGAAGAGCTGGAATATGGGGATGAAATCATGAAAAGGCTTGGCTGTCCGGTGATAGATGTTACCAATAAAGCTGTGGAAGAAACTGCCAGCAAAATACTGGAAATATATTATAGGAGGATAAGCAATGTCTAGGGAAAAGTTTGTCTATTTGTTTGATGAAGGTAATTCTAATATGCGTATGCTATTGGGCGGCAAAGGTGCTAATCTGGCGGAGATGACCTTAATTGGTCTGCCGGTACCTCCTGGATTCACAATAACCTCTGAAGCATGTAATGCTTATCTGGATAATAATGGGGAATTCCCTTCCCATATGCTGGATCAGGTTTTTGCTGCTTTAAATAATTTAGAAACACGAACCAACAAAAAATTCGGTGATGAAAAGGATCCTTTGCTGGTTTCGGTTCGTTCCGGCTCAGCCGTTTCAATGCCTGGTATGATGGATACCGTTTTGAATCTGGGGTTAAACGATGAGTCAGTTAAAGGTCTGGCCACGTTGACTGGAAATGAACGCTTTGCTTATGATTGTTATCGCCGCTTTATTCAAATGTTTAGTAATGTAGTACTCAATATGGACCATACACTCTTTGATGATATTGTGGAAAGATACAAACGTAAATTAAGTCTCATATTTGATTATGAAATTCCGGCTGCGGAACTAAAATCAATGATTGAAGAGTATAAAGCGGTAATAAAAGAACAACAGCAATTTGATTTTCCTCAGGATGTTAAGGATCAATTGGTATTGGCTATAAAAGCAGTTTTTGATTCCTGGAATAACCAGCGGGCCATAGTATATCGTCGCCTCAACAAAATTGATGATCATCTGGGAACAGCGGTTAATATTCAATGTATGGCTTTTGGTAACATGGGTGAGGATTCCGGAACCGGAGTAGCTTTTACTCGTGATCCTTCTACCGGCGATAGAGAGTTATATGGAGAATTTCTCGTTAATGCTCAGGGAGAAGATGTAGTTGCAGGTATTCGTACCCCGATGCCTATTTCCAAATTGAAAGATGAATTATCAGGAGTACATCAGCAATTTATTGATACTTGTGCCAAGCTGGAGATTCATTATCGTGATATGCAGGATATTGAATTTACCATAGAAAAAGGTACTTTATATATGCTGCAAACTCGTAATGGCAAAAGAACTGCCCGGGCAGCAGTAAAGATTGCCGTAGATATGGTCAATGAAGGAATTATAACTCGTGAAGAAGCTTTGCTGAGAGTAGATGCAGAACAGATTAATCAGCTGTTACATAGACAAATTGATACCAGTGTCAAACTTAATCCCATTGCCAAAGGCTTGCCGGCTTCACCAGGTGCAGCTTCCGGCAAAGTACTGTTTTCTGCTGACCTGGCTGAAAAGTTGGGTGAGGCGGGAGAAAAAGTAGTATTGGTCAGAAATGAGACGGCCCCGGATGATATCCATGGTATCATACATGCTCAGGGAGTACTGACTGCCCGCGGGGGAATGACTTCCCATGCAGCCGTAGTTGCCCGTGGTATGGGTAAACCATGTGTCTGTGGTTGTGAAACCATAAAAATTGATATGGATAATAATCTGTTTATGGTTAATGGTCATACTATTAAAGCCGGAGACATTATTACTATTGATGGGGCAACCGGTAATGTAATGATTGGTGAAGTTTCCATGATTGAACCGACTTTATCAGATGAATTTGAGACTCTGCTTCAATGGGCCAATGAAACTAAAACTCTGGCAGTACGAGCTAATGCAGATACTCCGGAGGATGCTGCCAAAGCCAGAGAGTTTGGTGCCGAGGGTATTGGACTGTGTCGTACCGAGCATATGTTTATGGCTATGGAAAGATTACCCTACGTACAGCAAATGATACTGGCCGAAAATCTGTCAGAGCGCGAGGAAGCTTTAAGTAAATTGTTACCCTTCCAAAGAGATGATTTCTATGGAATTTTAAAGGCCATGGCCCCTTATCCGGTTACGATTCGGCTGCTGGATCCGCCTTTACATGAATTTTTGCCTTCGCGTGAGCTGTTGTTATTGGAAGTTGCGGAATTAAAACACAATAAAGCTGATAGCCAACTAATCTGGCAAAAAGAAGAGCTGTTGAAAAAAATGCAGGCACTTTCAGAAAATAATCCGATGTTGGGTCATCGTGGCTGCAGATTGGGAATAACCTATCCCGAAATATATCGCATGCAGGTCAGGGCAATTTTTGAAGCCATGATACAATTGACTCAGGATGGAGTCAAACCTTTTGCTGAAATCGAAATTCCCCTGGTAATGGATGTTAGTGAGCTGAGAATGCTTAAAGATGAAATAATGGATGTATATAATGAGATAAAAACCAGCAGTGGAGTCGAGTTGGAGTTTGCAGTAGGTACAATGATTGAATTGCCCAGAGCTTGCATGACAGCGGATCAGATTGCAACTGAAGCTGAATTCTTCTCTTTTGGTACCAATGATTTAACGCAAACTACTTTAGGTTTCAGTCGTGATGATGCTGAAGGTAAATTTATACCTATATATCTGGAAAAGAGAATTTTAAAAGATAATCCTTTTGCAGTTCTAGATCGTACTGGGGTAGGCGAATTAATGAAGTTGGGTATTGCAAAAGCCCGTTCCGTAAAACCTGATTTGCTAATTGGCATATGTGGCGAGCATGGCGGTGAAAGCAGTTCCATTGAATTTTGCCATCTGGCAGGTCTGAATTATGTAAGCTGTTCTCCTTACAGAATACCTATAGCCCGTTTAGCGGCTGCCCAGGCAAAACTAAAAAATTAATGATGACTTAACTATATAAAATATAAAATAAGTCAGGTTTATAATGCTTTAGAAATAAACCTGACTTTTCTTTTTATATATAACACAATAAGGAGTGAAAATTTTTAAAGGATATATTCTGTTTATGTAGTATTTATATCTTGTAAGGTAAATTAAATCAAAAGCTCTAATGAAGTTGACTTAGTAATCCTTTGGCCAATGTGGTTAAAGGGTTTTTTCAACCGTTTGGAGGCAAACCATTATGCAGATACGACTTGAAATTGAACAAAGGGAAATAAATTATTTAAACCCCTTGGCTATGTTATCCAGCCGGACTGCCGGGCGGGAACATTACGAAGAACCGGACCCGATTCGTACTGCATTTATGCTGGACAGGGACCGGGTGGTACACTCCAAATCTTTTCGTCGGCTGAAACATAAAACCCAGGTCTTTATAGCCCCACGCGGTGATCATTATCGCAGTCGCCTTACTCATACGCTGGAGGTTAATCAGATTGCCAAAACTATTGGAGCAGGCCTGAATCTCAATCTGGATTTAATAGAAGCCATGGCGCTGGCGCATGATGTTGGGCATACTCCATTTGCTCATGCCGGAGAACAAATATTAAATAAACTTTTGCCGGGGGGATTTCGCCACAATGAAAATAGTATCCGCGTACTGACCCGCGTGGAACAACATAAAGGCAGAAACGGCCTAAATCTAACCCGGGAAACTCTGGACGGAGTAAAACACCACAGTGGTTACAGCTATGGAGAAGCCAAGGCGGATACACTGGAAGGGCAAGTCATTCGTCTTAGCGATAAAATTGCTTATGTTCAACACGATATTGATGATTCCATTCGTGCCGGATTATTGAGTCTGGAGCAGATTCCAAGGGAATATCTGCATATATTAGGGGATACCCATAGTAAAAGAATTGCTACTCTTGTAATAGATACTATAAAAAACACCCGTCAGCAGATGCATAATAAAGCGGAATTAATTAAAGTCCAGCCCTCCCCGGAAGTGGAAAATGCCTTACGGGGTTTACGTGAATTTATGTTTATAAATATTTATCAGGGGAAAGTATGTCAGGCGGAAAGAAGTCGGGCCATATTTGTTATCGAACATTTATTTGATTACTATATACATCATCCGGAAAAGATGAGCCAATTATACCGACAGATAGCTGATGAGGAGGGTTTGCCGGTTGCAGTGGCAGATTATATATCCGGTATGAGTGATGAATATTGCATTGAACAATTCAGGAATATATACATTCCTCAATCGTTAGTTCCGGCGTATGAACTTCAAGTATTTTCTGAAGGTCCGGAAAACTAATTAATATGTAAGGGAAGTAAATACAAGTGTTAATTATAAAAGCAGCAGGTGAATTTAGATGACCAGGTTTTATGATGATCAGGTGTTAAGAGAAATAGAATCCCGTATAGGCATTTTAGATGTAGTTGGTGAAACTGTGCACCTGACCAGAAAAGGTAACCGTTACTGGGGAATTTGTCCTTTTCATGAGGAAAAGACCGGTTCATTTTGTGTTACACCGGAAAAGAACATGTTTTATTGTTTTGGCTGTCATGCTGGCGGCGATTTATTCACATTTGTCATGAAGAGAGACAACCTCGATTTCAAGGAAGCAGTATCATTACTGGCAACGCGTTCAGGGGTGGAAATAAAACCATTATCACCGGAATCACGGTACCAGAAAGATAAACAAAAGCAGGTTATTGAGGTTAATCAAATAGCCAGTAAATATTTTATGCAGGCCTTGACTTCACCCCATGGCGAAAAAGCGCTGGATTATTTGCTTAAACGGGGGATAACTATAGAAACCATTCGAAATTTTCAAATCGGCTATGCCCCCCCGGCTTGGAATAGTCTGGAGGAATTCTTACTGAGTAAAGCCTGTCCGCAGCAAGCCGTGAAATTTTCGGGTCTGATTAAGCGTAGTGAACAGTATGACAGATATTACGATTTGTTTCGTGATCGAATAATATTCCCCATTCATAATGTTCAGGGAGATATTGTTGGTTTTGGAGGAAGGGTGCTGGATAATAGCTTGCCCAAATACTTAAATACACCGGAAACTGAAATTTTCTCCAAACGCAAAAATCTTTTTGGTCTTTATCAGGCTAAAGACTTTATAAGGCAACAGAATCAGTTATTACTGGTAGAAGGTTATATGGATTGCATTAAATTATATCAGGCCGGTATTCATAATAGCGTAGCTTCACTGGGAACTGCTCTGACAGTTGAACAGGCGAGATTAATGAAACGCTATACCGAGGAAGTAATCCTTTTATTTGATGGTGATGAAGCAGGTCAGCGTGAAGCATTAAGAGCCATACAAATTATGTGCGCTGAAGGTCTGAAAGTATGGGTGGTTTCGCTTCCGGGCGGTAAGGATCCGGATGAATATTTGGATTTGTATGGAAAAGAGGAATTTTTACGCTATATACAGAATAGTAAATCTGACCATATAGAATTCAAAATTAATCGATATATCGACATGGAAAAAGAGCTTAATCTTGAAACGAGCAGTCGAATAATCCAGGCAATTAAAGCTGATATTGTTCAGTTACCTGGTGAAATTGAAAAAGATCATTACACTCGTTTACTGGCTAGAAGACTAAATGTGGGAGAGTATATTATCCGTCAGGAACTGAAAAAGGAAAGAAACACTTATAAAGAAGGGATAAATAAGCATAAAAGCGAAATTATTAGGGATAATATTGGATACGGTAATTATAGCTTGGAAGAGAAAATACTGGTATCCATGTTAAAAAATCAGGAAAACTTTGAGCAAATCAGAAAAAATATTGGTCTGGAGTTCTTTCAAAACCAGGATTTTAAAGAGTTGATAAATAATTATGCCGGCTATTTGGATGCAGGAGAAGGGGGAGAACAAGCTCTGAACAGGATGGTTCAAACCCGGGAAACAGGCCAGACATTAACGCGAGTACTGTTTTTGTTGGATGATGAGGATGCAGTGCTTAATTCGATAGAAATTCAGAATTTTATTCGCCGCGTTGAGATGAAAAGAGCTGAGCACCGATATAACAAGGTTATGGAGCAACTCGACTGGTTGGGTGAACAGGGAGACTTTTACAGTTTGCTGAAATTTATCCTGGATATAGAAACCTGTCTAAACCATACCCGGAAAGGGGTGATACAATGAAACTTGACGGAAAGTTAGCTGAAGCAATTGGCGTAATTGCTGAAAAAGGAAAAAAGAAAAAGAATTTAACATACGAGGAAGTTATTGAGGATTTACAGTCTCTTGATTTGGAACCGGAACAAATAGAAGATGTCTTTGACCATCTGCAGACTCTGGGTATTAATGTCAGTGCTTATAATGAAGAAGCCGAAGATGATGCTGAACCGGAGAATATAGAAACGGAAGAGGCTACGGTTCCTGAGGGTATTGAAATAGATGATCCGGTACGTATGTACCTAAAAGAGATTGGACGAGTACCGCTATTGACAGCCAGTGAAGAAATTAGTCTGGCGGAAAAAATTGAAGCTGGAGATGAAGAGGCTCGTCGCCAATTAGTTGAAGCTAATCTGCGTCTGGTTGTCAGCATTGCCAAACGTTATGTGGGGCGTGGAATGCTTTTTTTAGATCTTATCCAGGAAGGCAATCTGGGTCTCATGAAAGCCGTGGAAAAATTTGATTACCGTAAAGGATTTAAGTTCAGTACTTATGCTACCTGGTGGATTCGCCAGGCTATTACACGTGCTATTGCTGATCAGGCCCGTACTATTCGTATACCTGTACATATGGTAGAGACTATTAATAAACTATCCCGTGTTCAGCGAAATCTTTTGCAGACCCTGGGAAGAGAGCCTACTCCCCTTGAAGTTGCAGAAGAAATGGAGATTCCCGTTGAACGGGTAATTGAAATAATGAAAGTTGCCCAGGAACCAGTTTCTCTGGAGACTCCTATAGGCGAAGAAGACGACAGCCATTTAGGAGACTTTATTACGGATGAAGAGGCGGAATCACCGGAAGAATCGGCATCTTTTGTGCTATTGCGTGAGCATTTGGACGGGATTTTAAATACTCTTACCGAACGGGAAGAAAAAGTTCTGCGGCTTCGTTTTGGTCTGGATGATGGGCGTCCACGTACTCTTGAGGAAGTTGGTCAGGAATTTGGAGTTACACGGGAGAGAATACGTCAGATCGAAGCTAAGGCATTAAGAAAGCTGAGACATC
The DNA here is from genome assembly GCA_028698695.1 of Syntrophomonadaceae bacterium. Lineage (GTDB taxonomy): Bacteria > Bacillota > Syntrophomonadia > Syntrophomonadales > Syntrophomonadaceae > JAAYBS01. The sequence goes on from JAQVWB010000001.1 coordinate 22,295, forward strand.
CTTCCCGCAGTAAAAAACTTAAAGACTATATTGAATAGAGTAATTAACACTCCCTATACAATCTAATCTTGACAAAGCAGATTCACGCATTATATAATACTATTCGTTGGGGCATTCCTCGATAGCTCAACGGTAGAGCATCCGGCTGTTAACCGGAGGGTTGTAGGTTCGAATCCTACTCGAGGAGCCATATGAATTGCAGAGCGGTAACCCCTGTGCAGAGGTGCCGCTTTTTCCTTGAAAGTCCGTCACAAACCGATTTATTTGCTATTGACCTTTACTCAGATTTTTTATATACTTACTCTTGCGAGGTTTTGGCGGAACTCGGGCCTATAGCTCAGTTGGTAGAGCTACCGGCTCATAACCGGTTGGTCCCAGGTTCGAGTCCTGGTAGGCCCACCATTTCAGAAGTCAGAGGCCGGAAGTCAGAGGTCGGATAAACAAATTCGATACTCGACAAGGCATGCTGATATAGGAGTTAGAGTTCAGAGTTTATAGAGAGCAAAAGGTTTAGTATCTGACCTCCTATCTCTGACAACCGACTTCCGTTAAGGCCCCTTGGTCAAGCGGTTAAGACACCGCCCTTTCACGGCGGTAACAGGGGTTCGAGTCCCCTAGGGGTCACCATTCGGGCGATTAGCTCAGCTGGGAGAGCGCCTGCCTTACAAGCAGGATTTCGGCGGTTCGAGCCAGTCATCGCCCACCATAATTAAACTAAGAAGCCTGCAAAATGTAAATTGCAGGCTTTTTTCGTTGGCATTTTTCACTTCTGCCAACCGACCTCCGCTAAGGCTGAAGTATGAAGTCGGAAGCATCCCTGACGAAGAGGGCCACATATATTATTACTACTCATAACTTCGGGCCCATATCTCAATAATTTCTTTTCCCTGTCCTCTAACCAAAACCCGGGCAAACTCGGCAGCGGCTGAAGTTGACAAGGCTACAGCTTCTCCCGGATAACCCTGGGGTTTAAGTTCCACCCAATAACCATCATTAAAGTAAACGGCATCACAATCATTACTGTAACTGACCTGTACCATGGCTTTTACACAATGAGAATCACTGGCATTTCTCACGAGAAAAGTAACTTTATTCCTTGGAGCGAGAGCTATGGGAGTAGAAGCTTCTAAAGGGGCATAGGGCGTACACTTGGGAATAACCAGAGTTTCCATATCGAAACTGTTTAAAATTCCATTGACATAATCTATGTGCAGCAGTGGACAATCGTTGCTATCATAAAAATTTGTGCTGCGAAATGCAAGCAGATTATTACTCTGTTCATTACCCTTTAATAGCAAGCCGTTATTAGGAATTGAGCCATTATACCAACCCCTGACCAGGGAAGTAACATCAATAAATACCTTACCCGTGGTCAATCCGCTGGGGATGTTTAACATGCCATCCGGAGCCTCTGCTGATTTTGGCTGGTTATCCCAGTTTACCGAATATTGAGTCCAGCAGTTTAAAAGTCGGTAAGCAGCAACGGTAACAGGTAGAGCAGATACTTCATTGCGATATACAGTTAATTCCAGGACCGCCTTTTCTATGGTACTGGCAGAAGGGATTTGGTTAAGATTAAATTGCAAAAGTGAACGATAATCATCTCCTGGTTGAACATACTGGCTGACAAACAGAGCAATACTGGAACCAAAATTATTATTTGCATACCATTCGGAAATATAAGTATCCTGAAAAGGCAAAAGTGACACTACAGCCATAAACAATACCTTCCTTTCCATTGGAGAATCTAACTTAGCATACGAATTATAGAGGATAAAGGTTACATAAATCCACTATGTTACCTAAATGACCACAAAATACATCACCAAACTATAAATGGTTAAATTACCAAACTATGTAACACTTATTTCTCCGAATTAATAAGATGTGCTAGAAAGGCAATTAGCCGAACTCATATGTCAATTAATTTTGGCAGATGGGATGGCAGCTTTTTAATAATTAAAACAGGAGGCTATAAAAATGACTAATTACAAAGATGATTGTTGCATGGGAGGTTTTATGCCGCCCATGCCCCATCCCCGTCCCCGTCCAAGAATTAATCAGACTGTTTTAAAATGTGGGACCGGAAGCGGTCTGGTTATCCCTGACCATTATGAGTGGAATTCGCAGTTGTTAAATCCCTATACACTGGCTGCAGTATCTATTGATACTTCCGATTTTAAAATGGCTAATGTAAAAGTCGATTTTTCCTGTATTATTATGTTCAAAGAGTCTGATGGCAGTGATTTGCGTCTCACATTCCAACTAAGCAAAACCTATCAGTCTGGTGGAAAGATAGCTCTTGGAACCTGGACATTTGAAAGAGATATTGAAACAAATACTGAAACTACAGACTCTTTTGGGTTTACCTGGTGTGAATGCGATGCCTGTCCCGGATGTGCTTACTACACGGTGGAATTAATTAATGTAGAAAGCAATAATGTTGATTGCAGGGGCATAAGCAACCCGTCCATTAATGCACTGGCAGTTGGCCCGCTGGCTTCTGATTACGAATATTGATAACAGTTTAACGAAGAGAACCCGGGGTTTACCCCGGGTTCTCTTTTTTGTGGAATATAAAAAAGATGAATATAGTAACTACAAAGAGTTATTCAGATTGTATAAATACATTTAAGTGCCGGTTTAATTCCTCGCGTAATTTTTCGCCATTATTATAATCATCCGGTTGCAGCCAACGTTTTTTACCGGTAGAGGTTTCAATAATAAAAGCCGGATCACCCAGCAAGGATAATAAACGATTGGTTTTTACTTTTTTAATTTCATTAAAGGCTATACAGGATTGCTGGTCAGCATCTTTAAAGATCATAGCCTGATCAGTTATTTCAACTGTATTGCCAACATGCTGTTTACTGCTGCGATATATCAGCCCAATGATGATCATGCCTGCCAGGGCAATGCTTAATGCTGCCAGTGATGAAACTGTTCGCCAGACAATGAATCCGACAATCAACAGGAGTGTTAACCATATCCATGAATCAGTAAACCTGGTTTTGTCAGTTACTTCGTATCTGCTCAGAGATTTCACTTCCTCTCATATTATTACTGATTATGATTATATCACCTGTTACATAAGCTATCTGCTGATTTTTTAATTTCATTTAAACTTAAAGCGTCAATTTTCCAGCCCTGGCAATCTGATACTAAACATATCTCATATTGCCAGCAGTCATCCTGCGCATAACAGTTATAATAATATTTACTAAAAACGGCTTCATTATGATTAAAACCTTTAACAAATATGTCCTCATTATTTCCGGTAGTTATGAGAGGCAAGCCTTCTGTGGGGATTATTATCAGTCGATTATACTGAGGCTGCCATTGGCTATAGCATATTAATATAGCTTTGGCCATGGAAGGAGTAAACCCATCGCATAAATACCGGTAAGCTTCTTCGATTGAAGCTCCATGCAGGCTGACATTATTACCACCAATTACTTCTACATCAAACAAAAAACTATGTAGTATTTTAAAACTGTGTTGCATAGCCATAAAAACCTGTTCGCTATCATCATTATTTAACGCTGCATTACAAGCCGAAAATGGCCAGGATGTAAATAGAATAAAACTTGCCGTGAAGATCATTATAAGCAGTTTGTGTCTCATGTATAACCTCCTCTGGTACCTATTATATAATTTAGTGGAAAAATTTTACAGTAAAATTAAGCGACAAATAATTTATACTAAAGTAGAAAATAATCTGTTACTATATAATAAATTAGCGAATATTTTGAAAATTAGGAACGGGAGGGATACTTATTGGATATGCTTGATCAATTCCTGGAGAAAGTTCATACTATGCCCCGGATGTTTTACAACACCGTAGAAACTTTTGGTGACCGCCCCGCAATGAAGTTCAAACAGGATGCAGCATATACTACTATTACTTACCGTGATTTTGCTGATATTGTTGAAGAAATGGGAGCTGGTTTACTCAGTTTAGGATTTAAAAAAGGAAGTCCGGTTTGTCTTATGGCAGCAACCAGTGCACCATGGGGATGGGCAGATTTTGCAATTCAAGTAGCGGGCGGTATTACTGTAACCATTTATCCCTCATTGTCTGCTGAAGAAATTATCTTTATTGTCAACCACTCAGAAGCACAATATTTAATTGCCGGTGATGCCAGGATTGCAGATAGAGCTTTAAGTGTAATGCATAAGATGCCTTCTTTAGAAAAAGTAATCGTTTTAGAGAGAAATTATGGACCACAAGATTATCGGGTTATTGATTTGAATGAACTAAGATTATTAGGCCGTAATCTGCTGGCAGAAAACCCAAATGCGGTTAAGGAAGTCTGGCAATCGTTAACTGGCGATGATCCTTCCGGGATAATATATACTTCCGGTACTACCGGAGAGTTGAAAGGCAGTCTTCTAAAGCATCAGGATATGATTGGTTCCTTAACCCGATCGCTTAAGCATATGACGATAGGCGGATATTCAGCTACTTATGAAGATGTAGCCTTTTCTTTATTACCGTTAGCCCATATTTGGGAGCGTAACAATTCCTATTTGGCAATGATAGCAGTAGGAGCCTGCATTGGTTTTGCCGAAAAACCTACTACTTTGGTTCAGGATATTCAGGAAATCAAACCAACCTGGGTGTTGCTGGTACCTCGCCTCTGGGATCGTATTTATAATGCATTTAGAGGTGCCTTCTCCTCCAGTGAAGAAGGCAAAAAATTATTTGATTGGGCTATGAAAACAGGTGAAGAAGTACTACAGCACAGGACCGGTAAAAATGGTGCCATAGATTTAACTGCTGATCCCGAGCAGTTTTTAGAGGAGAAACTGGCAGCTGATTTTCGTAAAGCCAATGAAATGGTTTTTGCACAATTGTATAATATGCTGGGCGGTCGTTTAAAGATACCCTATTCCGGGGGAGCATTTTTACCGCCTGATTTACACCGTAGTTATCTGATAATGAATTTTCCGCTGCTTAATGGTTGGGGATTAACTGAAACTGCTGCTGGAATTAGCCATGGTTATCCCAATGCTACTAAAATCGGCTGGCTTTCTCCCATGGTTCCGGGTGTAGAGGCCAGATTGGACGAGGATGGTGAAATCCTGGTAAGAGGAATTGGAGTTATCCGCGAGTATTATAAGAATCCTGAGGAAACTGCTCTGGCATTTACTGCGGATGGCTGGTTCAGAACCGGTGATATTGGTGAGTTTGATGAAGATAATTATCTGAGAATTGTTGACCGTAAAAAGTATATTATTGTGTTGGATACTGGTAAAAATGTTGCTCCGGTCAGAATTGAATCAAAATTTACCGGCAGCCTGTTTGTTGAACAGATGGTAATTGTTGGCAACAATCGTAAATATATTGGTGCCCTGATTGTACCGGCTTTCGATTATCTGCTCTATTTGTTAAAGGAAAAAGGCTTTGAAGTGGATGAAACGGGCTTGGAATATGCCAATATTAATGGCATGGAAACCTGTGTCAAAGTTGGTCCGGAAGTAATCAATCATCTCATGGTTAAGGAACTGATTGATGCTGAAGTGAATCGGGTTAATTCACTATTGGAAGATTATGAACAGATTAAGCGTTATGTAATTCTCCCCCGCAAGTTTACTGAAGCCAGCGGTGAAATGACTCCCACCCTGAAAATAAAGAACCGTGTGGTTCTGGAAAACTTTGCTGAAGAAGTGGAATCAATCTATCAATAAAAACGGTATTACTTAAAGCGGCCGGTTTCTGAAAAACCGTCCGCTTTTGCTTTTATAGTGCGCAAGAATGTTATTATAAGAAAGGTTCTTCAATTATTTTAACCTGACCAGCCTGAATTTTATTGCAACATTAATCGTGCTCATAACCCGCAGGATTATAACACATATTGTTAGGTTTTCTGCTGTTAATGGTCAAGCATTATAACTTGACAGAACTATATTGTATCGTTAAAATTGAACAGTAAAGTAGATTGTCTTTACACAGGAGATTATAATTTATGCTGGAAAAAATGGAACAGATTATTTTATTAAAGGATTTTTATGGTCCTTTATTAACTCCTAAACAGCAGGAGGTATTAAATCTACATTATGAACAGGACTGGTCTTTATCGGAAATTGCTGAGCATTGGCAGATTTCCCGTCAGGCAGTCTTTGATTTAATAAAAAGATCGCAGAATGCATTACAGGATTATGAGGACCGTCTGCATCTGGTAAAAAAGTTTAACTTTACCCGTCAAAAAATTGAAGAAGCTCACGCATTGCTTAATAATGCAACCGGTGATGAAGTTATTATTAAACGGGTACAGGGAATTTTGAAAACGGTCAGTGAGTCGATATAGGCAAAGGAGAGATAGCATGGCGTTTGAAGGTCTGTCTGATCGTCTGCAGGATATATTTAAGAAACTACGCGGCAAAGGCAAGATAACTGAAGATGATGTTAATGCGGCTATGCGTGAAATTCGGCTGGCGCTGCTGGAGGCCGATGTTAACTTTAAAGTGGTCAAAGATTTGGTGGCCCGCATCAAGGAAAGGGCAGTGGGACAGGAAGTTTTGGCCAGTCTTACTCCAGGACAGCAGATAGTTAAGATAGTTCATGATGAAATGACTGCACTGATGGGCGGCACTGAGAGTAAGCTGGTTCTATCATCGCACACTCCCATGGTCATTATGACAGTCGGTTTACAGGGAGCAGGTAAAACTACTACTGTAGCCAAATTGGCCAAGTCACTGGTAAAACAGGGCAGAAGACCGCTGCTGGTAGCAGCAGATATATATCGTCCCGCCGCTATCAAACAGTTGCAGGTATTAGGAGAACAGATAAATATTCCGGTATTTGCAATGGGGCAGAACAATCCGGTTGATATAGCCCGTAAATCCATGGATTATGCCCGCGCTAATAATCGGGATATTGTAATCCTCGATACAGCCGGACGACTACATGTCAATGAAGAATTAATGAATGAATTAAAGCAGATACAGGAGCAGGTTAAACCGGATGAAATACTGCTTATAGTTGATGCTATGACTGGTCAGGATGCTGTAAATGTTGCTGAAAGTTTTAATGAACAATTGGGTCTGACCGGAGTAATTCTGACTAAATTAGATGGTGATACTCGCGGTGGTGCAGCTTTATCAGTCAAAGCAGTTACCGGATGCCCGATTAAATTTGTTGGTATGGGTGAAAAACTGGATGCTTTGGAAGTGTTTTTTCCGGATCGTATGGCTTCTCGCATATTAGGCATGGGAGATATTCTGAGTCTGGTAGAAAAAGCTCAGGCTAATTTTGACGAAAACCAAGCCCGCGAAATGGAGCGTAAGATTCGCCAGCAGGAGTTTACGCTGGAAGATTTTATGCAACAAATGCAGCAGGTACGTAGTATGGGCCCCTTGCAAGACTTATTGGCAATGATTCCTGGTATGGATAAACAGCTCAAAGGCATGCAGGGTGAATTTGATGAAAAAGAAGTATACAAAATCGAAGCTATTATTCAATCCATGACTCCGGGAGAGCGTCGTGACCCCGGTATAATAAACGGCAGTCGTAAAAAGAGAATTGCCCGGGGCAGCGGTACCAAAGTCCAGGAAGTAAACCGCCTCCTAAAGCAATTTGAGGAGTCCAAAAAAATGATGAAACAGCTTACTGACATGACGGGTAAAAAGGGCAAAAAGGGAATGCCTATGCGTTTTCCTTTCTAATTGATTGATAGTTTCAGATGCTTTTAATGCATTTTGAGCTACATATATTGTATATGACTTTAAGGAGGTGAATAAATGGCAACAAAAATCAGACTAAGAAGAATGGGTGCCAAGAAAAGACCATTCTATCGTTTGGTAGTAGCAGATGCAAGAGCTCCCAGAGATGGACGTTTTATCGAGGAGATAGGGTTCTATGATCCTGCCACTGAACCAGTCACTATTAAGATTGATGAAGAGAAGGCTCTAAAATGGTTATCTGATGGAGCTAAACCTTCTGATACAGTTAAATCACTGTTTCAAAAACAAGGTATCATGACCAAGTTCGCTGATAGCCGCAAATAAGTGGCAGGGGGTGAAATATAAATGAAAGAACTGGTCGAATTTATAGCCAAATCACTGGTAGATAACCCCGACGAAGTTGAGATCAAGGAAGTTGAAAATGATCGCGGCATTGTTCTCGAACTAAAAGTGGCAGCCGATGATATGGGTAAGGTGATTGGCAAACAGGGTAAAATTGCCAAGTCAATTCGTACTCTGACCAAAGTTGCTGCTGCCAAAGAGGGTAAAAGAGTAAATGTAGAAATTATTTAGGGCTATATTCTAGCCCTTTCTTTTTTAAGGTTTGCTCAGGGGAGTGAAAAAATATCTTGAAAGCTAATGAGCTGGTAAGCATAGGTAAAATCGGAGGAACCCATGGATATAAGGGCTTGCTGAAAGTTTTGCCTCTGACTGATTACCCACAACGATTTAAACTTTTAAAACAAGTATATGTTGGTCAGGGCAAGAATACGGAGCTGATGACTGTCGAATCAGTTACTGACCATAAGAAACATCTCCTTATCAAGTTTAAAGGAGTAGATGACAAAGAAGCTGCCCGGGAGTTGAACAACCATTTAATTATGGTTGAAGAAAAAGATATTTATCCATTGCCCCCGGGACACTATTATCATTTCCAACTCATGGGGTTATCCGTATTCGATGAGCGCAAGGGTTATCTGGGCGACTTAAACGAGGTTTTGGAAACCGGGGCTAATGATGTTTATGTAGTAAAATCAGAACGGTATGGGGAAATACTTATACCAGCGATAAAACAGGTAATCAGTAAAGTTGATTTATCTGAAAATAAAATGCTGGTCAATCTATTGCCCGGATTATTGGAAGATGATGAGTAAATCGGGAGAGAATAAGTTGAGTATAAGGAAATATGATATCCTGACTCTTTTTCCACAGATGTTTGTATCGCCCTTTACGGAAAGTATTATAAAAAGGGCTCAGGAAAAAGAACTGGTCGAAATTAATACTATTAATATAAGAGATTTCGCTCCCGGCAGGCAGCGCCAGGTTGATGATTACCCTTATGGGGGAGGCGCGGGCATGGTTATGAAGGCTGATGTACTGGGTAATGCTCTTGATCAGGTCACATCTGCCCATACATATGTGGTATATATGTCTCCCCAGGGCACCAGGCTTAATCAGGAAAAGGTCAGACAGCTGTCGCAATATGAGCGTATGGTTATTTTATGCGGACATTATGAGGGTGTGGACGCACGCATTTTTAGCCGCATAAATGAGGAAATTTCTATTGGAGATTATATATTAACTGGTGGAGAAATACCGGCCATGGTGCTGCTGGATGCCATAATTCGTTTGATACCGGGAGTGTTAGGGGACGAAAACTCAACAGTAGAGGAAAGTTTTTCTTCCCGCTGGTTGGAATATCCCCAATACACCAGACCGGCTGAATATGAGGGGCAAATGGTTCCAGGGATACTCCTTTCCGGACACCATGAGAATATACGCCGTTATCGAAAAAAGCAAAGCTTATTAACCACCCTGCTAAAACGACCGGATTTACTATTAAACAGAAAATATGATGCCGAGGAACGACAGTTATTAGAAGAAATATTATTTAATGGGGAGCAAGTTGAGTGAAAGAATCCAAGGTATATATTGCCCTGCTGCATAATTCCATGTACAACAAGCGCATGGAGGTTATAACTACTTCAGTTACTAACCTTGATTTGCATGATATTTCACGGGCAGCCTGTACTTTTGCCGTGGAGAAATTTTTTGTAGTCCATCCTTCACCTAATCAGCAAGAACTGATTAATGATATACTGGACTATTGGAGAACAGGTTATGGAGGCATCTATAATCCGGACAGAAAAGAAGCCTTTAATATCCTGTCTCTTACTTCCAACCTTCAGGAGGTAAAGAAACAGATTGAAGAGCAGTGTGGTGAAGCGCCTATAACCATTGCTACAGATGCCAGGATATATCCCAATACTGTATCCTATAGAGCTTTAAAAAGCAGGATAAAGGGTGAAACCCGGCCTTATCTGATATTATTTGGAACTGGCTGGGGAATGGAAAAATCCTGTATGGAAGCCTGTGATCTTATTCTGGAGCCGATCCAACCGCTGGCAGAGTACAATCATTTATCGGTCAGAAGCGCCGTATCAATAATACTGGACCGCTTGTTGGGAGATGATTGGTATGAATAAGTCTAAAACTAGCCGGAATTATCCTGATTAGATTATGTGTAAAAATACATATATTTGCTTGAGTTTATGTTAATAAAGATGATATAATCTCTTTGTTATGGGTTTATAAAAGGTGGTCCGCTGCAACATCAAGGTTGGTATGAACACCTGTTGGAAGGAGGTCGGATTGATGAACGATATAATCAGAAGTATTGAAGCTGAACAATACAAACAGGATTTACCTGATTTTGGACCTGGCGATACCGTAAAGGTACATGTAAAAGTTGTAGAAGGAACACGGGAAAGAATCCAGATATTTGAGGGCACCGTAATTAAAATCAGAGGTGCCGGACTGTCCCAGACTTTTACGGTCAGGAGAGTTACTTATGGGGTAGCAGTGGAAAGAACATTTATGATGCATACTCCCAGAATAGCTGCTATTGAGGTAACCCGACGGGGTAAAGTACGCCGGGCCAGATTGTTTTACTTACGCGATCGCGTCGGTAAGAAGGCCAGAGTCAAGGAAAAAGGCCGTTTCTAATCGCAAAATTTTAACCGGGAGAATGCCGCAGGGCATTCTCCTTTTTGCTATCAATTATGAAATAGACATATAATATAATTATGATTCTACTGCATAAAGGTATATTGTGCTGAGCTGGATGTATAAACACTCCGTTGCCAAGACTCTGCATGGGAAACACCAACGGATTGTTTCGCGGTTCCAGGGGGACGTTCCGATTCCGCGTCCATGCAGGGCGTCACTCTCGCCCCATCCATGGGGCTCGCCCCCTTCCGCCACTTCACCTTCGCTGGGTGTTTCTTCCATGCTCCGTCAACGGCTCCTGCGTATTTATACGTCTAAACCGGGTTTTTGCAGTGGAATGAATTATCAGTCTCATTATAAAAATGTGGAGGTTTAAATACTTGAATATTAACTGGTATCCGGGCCATATGGTTAAAGCCAAACGGGCGATAGAAGAAAATATTAAAATGGTTGATATGGTAGTCATGCTCCTGGATGCCCGGGCTCCTTTTTCCTGTCGAAATCCGGAATTGGAAAAGATCGCCCGCCGCAAGAAAATTGTAATAGTATTAAATAAAGCTGATTTGGCGGCACCTGCTTCCACTAAGGCCTATATCAAAAGATTAATTGACCAGGGGTTGGTGGCGGTGGCTATGGATTCCATAAGCGGTAGAGGACAAAAAGAGGTTATTGAAGTGTTACGCAAGGCTTATCAGGATAAAGCAGACATAATGATTAGCAAGGGCAATCGGGTAAGACCTGCCCGGGTTATGATTACCGGAGTGCCTAATATAGGTAAATCAACCTTTTTAAATACCCTGGTGCGTCAAAAAGCGGCACGAACCGGTGCTAAACCTGGTATTACACGAGGGAAGCAATGGGTTAGGGTACGGGATGATATAGAGTTTATGGATACTCCCGGTTTAATGTGGCCTAAAATAGATAATACCGAGCAGGGATTGAAACTGGCCTTGCTGAATATAATTGGTGAAAATGCTTACGAGGAAGAAAAAGTAGCTTTATATTTAATTAATATATTGCAAACCCGATTCCCTGAAGTTTTAAGTGATTACTATAAAGTAACTGATTTGCATGTAAGCAGTGAAGAAATACTGGAACAGATATCCCGTAAGAGAGGGCATCTGTTAAAAGGTGGTTCGCTGGACCTGGAAAAGACCTGTAAGCACCTGTTGATTGATTACCGAAGTGGTACCCTGGGCAGGATCAGTCTGGATGATGATTATTTATCTGAGGTATAGTGGGGAGTTTAAGGATTACTTAAGGGGGTTGAATCCATGTTGCTAGTTAAACCTGAGCGGGAAAGTTGGCGAAAACTATTTTATCCCATACGGTCGCAAATAAAAGTAACTATGTTGATTCCAGTTATTTTGGCGGTGGTTTTAAACTCCAGTGGTTGCTACCAGGTCTCGCCGGAAGATAATAGCACAACCGTAATTAATCCCTCATCGCAAACGCCCGTAGAACCGCTTGGTACTACTGATATCGTTCAAAATCAGAATAACATTGCCCCCCCTGAAACGGACAAATTGCAATCAGCGCGAAACATATTGTTTGCTTATCAGCCGGAATGGAGAGACCTGGAAGCTCAGGGAAAACGGACTATTGAAGGCGGTTTTGCTACTATGGTAATTGATACTGAACAGCAACCAGGAAATATATTTGTTTTCCATGTTTATGATATTATTGAGTATCCAGATGAATCACATAATGCTACTTACGGATGGTTTGAGATTAATACTGATACTGGTGAAGTATATGACAGTATATTAAATGAGCGGGTTTATTAGTCCCAGGCCAGTATTTCCCTGACCGGCATAGCCAGTCCGATTATCTCATTGCTGTTATCATTATCAGCTTTATAAGTAGCAAAAACTACTCCCACTACTTTGCCCTGCTGATTATATACCGGACTACCGCTATTACCAGGGTAAATTGGTGCCAGGATACTGAAAGACTGTTCGGCTTTGTCCTGGATGTTCAGATAAGCCCCCACCGTTCCCTCAACTACCACATTGTTTAATCCCAATGGATTTCCCACCACCATAACCTGGTCACCCACCACCGGGACTTCATGTTGCAGGGCTACATAAGGCAAATCGGATTTTTCCAGATGTAAAACTGCTAAATCATATTCCGGTTTACTATCCCAATTAATTACTTTATACGGTATACCATCCGGAAAACGAACTATTATCCGGGAAGCGTTTTCAATTACATGATGATTGGTAATGATGACTCCGTCAGGTTCAATATTAAAACCGGTGCCGTGGCGGGATTGATTTAATCCTTCACCTTCTGCCTCAATTTTAACTACTGCCTCCAGTAATTGTTTATCCATAGTCTCTTTTAAAGAGGAAGAATCCAATAATAGTTCACCTATGGGCTGAAAATTATTGGGCCAATAGGTAATAGCAATTAAAGCAGCAAAAGCCAATACAGTTATTAAAGCTGTGATGCGCAACCACAGGGGTATACGGCTGGGGTATGAATCATTATCATCTTCCAGCCAGTCCATATATGATTCGTTCTCATCCCAGCTGGTATCTGGATAATCCAATCTCTTATCCGAGTTGTCAGGTTCAGAATTCTTCATAATACTCTCTTCCCTAACTTAATTTTTTAATAAATAGCTGAATAATAGAATCTATCGATTTAATTCTACATGCTATTTCCTTTTAGTAGAAGGGGGTAAATGGCTGACGATATAACCAATCAGGTTAGATGATGGAAGAAGACAATTGATATTAATACATAGTATTTACATAAATATTTTGCAGGAATTAATATTATTTTATCGAATAGGAACAACAATAGGCATATAATATATAAATAAAAGTTATGAAACGGAGGTTGGGGAACAAATGAATCGTGCCAAATGGTTTATTCTCATTACCGGTTTGACCATCGGTGCTATTGCAGTCATATTGGTTAAATTGGGCAATCCGGCTAATATGGGCTTTTGTATTGCCTGTTTTGAGCGGGATATAGCAGGGGCACTGGGGTTACATCGCGCCGGGGTAGTCCAGTACATGCGTCCGGAAATAATCGGCATTATACTGGGGGCCCTGTTAACAGCAATGTTTTCCGGAGAGTTTAAGTCCCGGGGGGGTTCTGCTACTACAGTTAGGTTTGTAATGGGTGTATTTATGATGATTGGAGCCCTGGTATTTCTGGGATGTCCGTTACGTGATGTTTTGCGTATGGCGGGTGGGGACTTCAACGCGGTAGTTGGGTTTATTGGATTTATTGCCGGAGTAGGCAGCGGGGTTTTCTTTCTCAGACGAGGTTTTAATTTGGGCAGAGCCGAAGCCAGTCATTCCAATGCGGGTGGTTTATTGTTGCCCATCATTTTTGTGTTCTTCCTGTTTCTATTACTTAAAGCTACCGTGTTTAATCCTGATGCGGGCGGACCAATATTCTTCAGCAAGGAAGGTCCGGGTTCCATGGTTGCACCGCTGGGGATATCGTTGTTGGCCGGATTATTGGTAGGATTTTTAGCTCAGAGGACCAGGCTGTGTTTAAGCGGTGGAATTCGTGACTTCATCTTAATCAGGGATAATTATCTCTTAATCGGTTTTATAGGAATTTTCATTGGAGCACTGGTGCTGAATGTTGGCTTTGGATTTTTCAAACCAGGATTTGCTGAACAACCCATTGCTCATACTATGCATATATGGAACTTTCTGGGCTTATATCTGGTCGGCCTAACTGCTACCTTGTTGGGTGGATGCCCTCTGCGCCAATTGATTCTATCCGGTGAAGGAGATATGGACGCAGCAGCAGTAGTGGTCGGAATGATCGTAGGGGCAGCTTTTGCTCATAACTTTATGCTGGCGGCCAGCCCTGCTGGAGTAGCAACTTACGGACAAATTGCCTGTGTAGTTGGCATATTGCTGATGGGTTGGATTGGTTGGAGTTTTCGTGAGGAGTAGGGGGTATTTTAGTGGAAAGAATTGATGTGCGGGGATTAAGCTGTCCTATGCCGGTTTTAAAGTGTAAGAAGGCTATAGATCAAGGAGCCAAAGAATTATTAGTTATAGGTAGCAGCCAGGTATCCAAAGAGAATGTAACCAAACTGGCCAAAAAGGAAGGTTTTAAAGTTACCCTCGCAGTAGATGCCAAAGACGAATGGGAGATGAATTTGAAAAAGTAACACAATATTTCCCGTTTTTTCGCAAGACTATAATAACAAATGAGGTTACAATTAGAGAAGAAACTCGATATCTTTTGGGTTTCTTCTTTACTATTGAAATACAAAATACTTTTGGTGGGTAGCGTATATGCTGAAAAGGACATTATCGATAATATTAATTGTAATTGCCGGGATGTTTACCGCAGTAATGGTATACGGGTCTCTGAGTCCTAACCAACCGGTAATTATGAATACAGAAGATGAGCTGCCACTTCCCGAAGAGAAATTGTATGAGACCATAAATATTACTGCTATTGGTGATTGCCTGATGCATAATACGCAGATTTGGTCTGGTCAGCAACCTGATGGAAGCTTTAATTTTGATACCTTTTTCG
Source organism: Syntrophomonadaceae bacterium (assembly GCA_028698695.1). GTDB lineage: Bacteria > Bacillota > Syntrophomonadia > Syntrophomonadales > Syntrophomonadaceae > JAAYBS01. Next base: position 37,517 of record JAQVWB010000001.1, read on the forward strand.
CCTCGGCAAAAAGTCTGATTGAGGAGGGAGATTATAGTTCTGCAAATTTCGAAGCCCCCATGGCCGGACCGGTCAGTGGATATTCAGGATATCCGGTTTTCAACAGCCCGGATGAAATTGCAGATACGTTCAAACAAGCGGGGATTGATCTGATTATAACAGCCAATAATCATATTCTTGACAAAGGCTATAAGGGTGCTTTGCGTACCATGGAAGTTTTACATAGTCGGGGATTGGATACCACCGGTACTTATGCTAGTCTGGAAGAGAGTCAGCAGTTTTTAATAAAGGATATTCGAGGGGTTAAAGTTGGTTATCTGGCTTACAGTTACTCCACTAATGGTATTCCGGTACCGGAGGAACATCCTTACTTTTTTAATTATTTACAACCGGAAAAAGTACTACAGGATATTGCCCTGCTTAGACCACAGGTCGATGTTGTTGTCCTGGTTTTGCACTGGGGTCAGGAGTATCAACCCAGACCAACCGAGGAGCAGCGTAAAATGGCAATTAAGTTTTTGACCGCAGGCGCAGATATTATTCTGGGTAGTCATCCCCATGTGATTCAAACCATGGAAACGATAAAAATTGAAGACCGGGATGCATTTGTAATTTATTCAATGGGGAATTTTATCAGTCACCAGCGTGGACAGGAGAGAAACAGTGGGATTGTATTAAAAATTGAACTGGTTAAAAACTTTAAAGATGGCCGGACTAAATTAAAACGTGTAACCTATACCCCAACCTATTCACATTCTTATACTGATAATGGCAGAACTTTTTTCCGGGTAGTACCGGTTGAAGATACTATTATAAAAATTGAAGCGGGAAAAGAGCCTTATTTATCCCGCAGTGATTTACCAATTTTAAAAAGTGTTTTATCGCATACCCGTAACCAATTAGGTGATCCCTTCTTCTATGATTCATGAACAATTGACAGGCTGCCCCTGTGATATAATAGGGTAATAGAATGGGGGGGTCTTATTATGAACAAGTATCCCAGCCTTTTTAAACCAGGTTACATAGGCAAATATCTTATATTAAACCGTTTGGTTATGGCCCCTATGGCTACCGGATATGCATCTATTTATGGAGAAGTGACGGACCACAATATTGATTATTACGAGAGCCGTGCCCGGGGTGGGGCAGGGTTGATAATTGTTGAAGCTGCCTGTGTTGATTCACCGGTTGGCAGGGAAGGTTTTGGGCAAATTCATATCGACCATCCGCATTACATACCGGGGTTATCCCGTCTGGCTACGGCGATTAAATCTCATGGCAGTCGTGCTTTTATTCAGTTGTTTCATGCCGGAAGACAAACCAGCACAATGGTAACCGAGGGCAATGTGCCGGTTGCCCCCTCTCCTCTGGCCTGCCCATTTATGAAAGAGAAGCCCCGTGAGCTTACTGCTGAAGAAATAGATTTGATAAGAAGTAAATTTGTCAGTGCAGCTATGATCGCTAGTATGGCAGGTTTTGACGGGATAGAACTTCATGCCGCGCATGGCTATTTGATTAATCAATTTTTATCAGCCAATACCAATCAGCGCAACGATGAATTTGGGGGAACCCTGGAAAATCGCATGAGGTTTTTATTGCAAATAATAAGAGATATTAAACAATTTCAACCGGAATTGGCAATCAGCGTGCGTCTTAATATGGATGATTTTGTGGCCGGCGGTTTACAGATGGAAGAAAGTCTTGTTATTTGTCAGGCAATTGAGGCCAATGGAGCTGATGCTATCCATTGTTCCTGTGGTACTTATGCGTCTGGTCTTACCAGTATTGAACCGGCTTCTTATGAAGAAGGCTGGCGGGTTTATCTGGCAGAAAAGGTTAAGCAGGCAGTGAATATACCGGTTATTACCGGAGGAATAATTCGCAATCCGGTCATGGCTGAGAAGATTATCGAATCCGGGCAAGCCGATTTCGTATTTTTGGGCAGGCCTTGGTTGGCTGATTCGGAATGGGCACTTAAAGTATCCCGGGGGGATGAGCGGGATGTGCGCCCCTGCATTATGTGTAATGAATGCATAGGTAATAATTTCAAGGGTTTACCTACCCATTGTACGGTTAATCCCGGTACGGGCAGGGAGCACCGGGGGGTACGGCAAAAAGAGTCTTCCAGCCAATTTCGTGTAGCGGTAGTTGGCAGCGGACCTGCCGGTATGCAAGCAGCTTTGGCTTTAAATGATGCCGGAATAGCTGTTACTTTATGGGAACAGAAATCCCAACCGGGGGGTATGATGAATATTGCCTGCATCCCTCCCAATAAACAGCGTATAAAAGACTTCCGCGATTATTTGTACCGGCAAATTTTACAGAGTGGCGTTGAGATGGTTTTAGGACATGCTTTTGTACCGGAAATGTTAAATGATCATCATTTCGACCATATAATCATGGCTACCGGATCAGTACCCAAAACTGTAACCGGATTGGAGACCGACTCAAAATTTTTGTTGTCAATAGAGGAAGTGCTGGAGGAACAGGTAGTTATTAACGGACAATCAGTAGCCGTGATTGGTGGAGGCGCAAATGGATGTGAAGTTGCTCATTTCCTGCTGGAAAGGGACAATCAGGTTACTGTGATTGAACAGCAAAACAAACTGGCGGCTAATTTGGAAAAGAAAACCCGGCGGGATTTACTGGATCATCTGCAATCAGCAGGAGTGGTCACATTAATGCAAAACTGTGTAACGGGAAGCAACCCTCACCAGCTTTTAGTGGAAGATTCCCAGGGCGGCAGGGGTATTCTCCCCATAGATTTTGCGGTCATAGCTGCCGGCTATGAACCCGAGCGCAGCCTGTTTCAATCTTTTCAGAATTACGATGTAAGCTTATCAGTTATCGGTGATGCCTGGCAAATAGGCGGAATAAGGCAGGCTATATTGCAGGGATGGCAGGCAACCGATCAAATTGCGTTAATTGCGAGGAAAAAATATGACACAAATTGATGAGACTATTTGGCAGGAACAACAACGCATTATGCAATTGCATATATTTGAGCAGGAGGCATATCAGCGGGGATTCAAAGCTGTGGCGGGTATTGATGAAGTAGGCAGGGGACCTATTGCCGGCCCGGTAGTGGCAGGAGCAGTTATTCTACCCCGGGATTTTTTTCTGGCCGGAGTAGATGACTCGAAAAAGTTATCAGCATCTAAAAGAGAATATTTAGCCCAGGAAATAAAAAAATATGCTTTATCATGGGCAGTTGCATACATATTTTGTCCTCGGTTGGATGAAATAAATATTTATCAGGCTACCATCGAAGCCATGAAACTGGCAGTAGCCAATCTAAATCCCCAACCGGATTTTTTACTGATTGATGCCATGAAATTATCCGATATAAGTATTAAGCAACAGTCTATTATTAAAGGTGATACTTTAAGTATGTCCATAGCATGTGCTTCGATTATTGCCAAAGTTGAGCGGGATAACCTGATGAAGCGATTGGATGAAGTTTATCCTGGATATTTTTTTGCTCAGCATAAGGGTTATGCAACCCGCGGGCATATTGAGGCTTTAATGGCCAACGGACCATGTCCTTTGCACAGAGTTAGTTTTGAACCGGTTAAATCGCTGGTTTCAGGAGGTAATTATGGAGAGCAGCCAGGTCTCTTTAAGTAAGGTCATGTTTAATATTCTCAGTCCCAATGAACAGGGATTGCAGTTGAATAAAGGCGAAATACTGAGGGGAGTAGTTCAGGATATAAAACTGGACGGACTGGTTGTTCTGGCGCTTAAAGGCAGAATGATTGAAGCCCTGACTGAAGTGGCAGTTAGCAAAGGACAGCAGCTGTTTTTACAGGTAGATGATTTTCGTAACGGCAAAGCCTATTTGAAAGTTTTAACACCTCAGGCACTGGAAACCGCGGAGAAAGCTAATTTATCAGCTAATTTGAAAGAGATTGGGCTACCGGTCAGGGACAGTAATATTATCATGGCTCAGAAACTAATCCAATATGAATTACCGGTTAGCAAAGCAATGATGAGTGAATTAGCCAGAGGTGTAGCTCTATTGGGTGAAAGTTCTGACCGTAATCTGGAATTGACCGCTTTTGCTCTTAAAAACCAGATTCCTGTTACGCGGGAAGCATTAACTCTGCTGGCTCAATCAGCTTCATCAACTAATAATAATATTGCTCGTTTAGTGCAGGATTTGGTACAGGTGTTAAACAAACTCACTCAGAGTCCAAGTACAACCATGGGTCAAAACCCAAACATTTCCCAAACTTCGGTTAATAACCCTCTTAATACAGGTCAAACTGCGAATCCGGCTACAGTCACCCCAAACCCAAATCAGACTTCACCTATGCCATCATATATGACCGGCATAAATAGCGACATAGTTGCATCTCAAGACAACCAGGCCTCCAAAGGCTCAACTGCTCCTTTGTACGGTCGGGGGGGAGAACCCTTGGCAATTAATTTAACCGGTGCATCTAATCCTGCCCCGGCAGCGGATGGACGAACTATGATTATTGCCCCGACAGGTGAAACTAATCCAACTTTTCCGGCAAGCGGCGATATAACTTCCGGTCAGCGCCTGGCTCAGGTTTTGAATATGTTGACCAGCCTGCTGAGTGAGGCAGAAGTTGCGATAGGGGATAAAGATTCTTTAGGGACACGTTTACAGCAGTTAATGCAGACAAGACCGGAATTAGTCAGACATATAACCTGGTTAAAAAATATTCTGGAAAATGAAATTCAGACTAACCGCACTCCGCAGTTAACTGAACTGGTTAGCAAATTAGGTGGACTGGAAAAGGAACTGGCCTCCCAGCAACTATTCAATGCAGTGAGCCGACCAGCTTCCGAAGCGCCTTTGCCGTATTTTTATTTTTCTTTTCCGGTTAAAATGGATAATGATCTATATCATTGCGAATTGCGGTTAAATCGTGAGAATAAACGGGATCTCAAATCTATGGACCATATTCGCTTTATTGTTTCGCTGGATACTTCCCGAATGGGATTGGTGGTTTTTCATGTCGACTGGGATAAAACCGGAATACTGGAAATACAGGGAGTGGTTCAAAACTCGATTGTAAAGGACCACTTGAGCGCTAATGCTGCCAGTCTGGAAAATGAATTATCGGCTCTGGGATATAAGGTAGTCGATCGGGGCATAAAGGTAGCAAAATCTGCTGCTGATTTACCTGGCGAGCGTCTGCAATTTTCTGAAATAGAAGCTCCGGCAATAGGAAGATTCAGTATTGATGTTATTGTATAGGAGGAACCATGCAGGACGATAAATTAATGGACAAGGCGGTAGCTCTGAGATACAATCCGGATCAGGATGAAGCCCCGGTTGTAGTTGCCAAGGGACGGGGTTATATAGCTGAGCGAATCAGGGAAATTGCCCGGGAGTCCGGTGTATTGGTAAAAGAAGACCGGCAATTGGCGGACTATCTTATGGCACTGGATTTATATGAAGAAATACCTTCGGAATTATATCCGGTAATTGCAGAAATTCTGGCTTTTATTTTCCGTATGAATCAAAAGATGTAAGCGGGGAAAAGATGAATCATCAGTTAGGGAAAAAAGGCGAAGCTATGGCCGCCGAATATCTACGCAGGAAGGGTTATCAGATTGTAAAACAGAACTTTTATACCCGGTATGGCGAGGTGGACATAATATGTACTCAGGGACGGGATATAATATTTGTGGAAGTTAAAACTCGTACCAATACTAAATTTGGCCTTCCTGAGGAAGCTATAACCTATAAGAAAAAACAGCACATCAGAAAAGCAGCTCTGATTTATTTAAATCAGACTGAGGGTAGTTTCAAAGAGTTGCGATTTGATGTAATAACTATTTTGTTTGATGGTGACCATGCCAACATAAATCATATCGAGAACGCTTTTTAGTTGAGGTGATTGACCAAATGAAACCTGGAATCGGAGCTCATTTGCCCATAGGAAAAGGACTTAAACATACCATTGATGAAGCGGTTAACATAGGAGCAGAAGCTTTACAGGTATTTTTGCGTAATCCACGGGGAAGAGGTGCCAGAGAATTTTCTCAGGAGGAAATAGACTATTTTATAGCGAAAAAAGAAGAGCATAATATTAATCCGGTAGTTGTGCATATACCCTATATATGCAATCCGGCTGCCGCCAAAGAAGATATCTATGCGTTTGCCCTGGAAGTTGTGGAACATGATTTGATTCGTTGTGACCAGGTCAAGGCTGATTATTTAGTGCTGCACCCCGGTTCCTATACTACTTCTACACCGGAGCAGGGCATGGAAAGAGTGGCGGCATTGTTAAACCGGGTATTGGAGAAATACACCGGCAACACCATGATCCTTCTGGAGACCATGGCTGGTCAGGGTACAGAATTAGGCCGTAACTTTGATGAGTTATATAGTATAATTCAAAAGGTAGATAACCGTGAGCAGGTGGGGATATGTTTTGACACCTGTCATACTTTTGCTGCCGGATATTCCTGGTCTACTGACGAAGAAATGCAAAATTTACTGGCGGCCATGGACAACCTATTTGGCAGAGAGCAGGTAAAAGTAATTCATGTAAACGATAGTGAGAAAGAACAGGGTATGCATCGTGACCGTCATGCTCACATAGGAGAGGGAATGATTGGAATAGACGGCTTTTTGAAACTAATACAAAATGATTTTTTCAAAAGTCGTCCCTTTATTCTGGAAACTCCTTTTGAAGGTGTGATGAACGATATAAATATTCTAAAAGAACTAAGAAGTAACAGGGGGATAAAAAAGTGATAATTTACGGGAAGGAAATTAGGGGGAAAATCCAGCAGCAGCTACAGGAGGAAGCCAAAAATATCAAATTAAATCTTGTAGTAGTTCATATTGGCGATGATCAGCCATCCGAGGCCTATATCAGGGGTATACGCAAATTTGCTCATGAAACCGGAGTGGAAGTGGATGTATACAGCCTTTCTGCCGGCACCAAACAGGTACAGGCAGAGCGGATTATACGGGAACTGAATAATGACCCGGATGTAAATGGGATTATGATGCAAAAACCTTTGCCCGAACATCTGGATGGCAATTTGCTGACCAACCTGATTGATTATCATAAAGATGTGGAAGGAATTCATAACTACAATCTGGGTAAACTTATAAGCCGGCAGGAAGGGGTAAAACCAGCTACTCCGAAAGCAGTTGTTCGTATGCTTAAATACAACGATATTCCGATAGAGGGTCGCAAAGTAACCATTGTAGGCCGCAGTACTATATTGGGCAATCCTCTGGCAGTAATGATGACTTCGGAAAACGGTACAGTAACCCTTTGTCATACCCGAACCCGTGATTTGAAAAATGAAACCCGCAATGCGGATATTTTGGTAGCTGCTTTGGGAAAAATGAACTTTATTACTCCGGATATGGTCAAAGAGGGCGGGGTAATAATAGATGCGGGTATTAATTTTGATGCCAATGGCAAAATGTTTGGCGATGTTCATGAGGATGCCCGGGCCAAAGCCGGCATAGCCAGTGCGGTGCCAGGCGGAGTTGGCGTAATTACTGTTGCTGAGCTGTTTGATAATCTGTTTATTCTTAACCGTCAATTGAGCAAATAATGGCTTAAATAACGACCAAATAAAAACTATCCACTGTTATCAGCTGGATAGTTTTTGCTATTCCTCAGGCATAAAATTATGAACTAATATCCTAATATAAGGACATCCAGCAAATCTTCGGGTTTTCTTTGCGTTCCTTACTGCGCTGCCGACCTTCCTCAAATTCGGCTTCTTCAACTGGATTTTGTAATTCCAGTTGGGGGATTTTTTTAGCCTTCAAATTCTCATCCAAAGCCACAAAAGTAAAATAAGCGGTCATACAGCATTGTTTCGTACCCTGCAGCAAGTCTTCTGCATCAATATTCACTGCTATTTCCATAGAAGAGTTGGAAACATAGGTTATATTGGCTTTACAGGTAGCCATATTACCCATATAGATGGGCGCGTGAAAATTAATATTATCTATGGCTGCGGTTACTACAATTGAACGTGAATGTTTAGTGGCACAGGCGCCGGCACAATTATCCATCATCTTGAGCAGTTCACCACCGTGGGCAGTTCCCGCCGGATTGGTCTGTGAGGGTAGAATGATCTGACTTAATGTAGTTGCGCTTTCTGCAATAGTTCTTGTGGGTTGATCCATGTGTTCCACCTCCTGATAGAATTTATACTAAAGGAAAAAGCTGTGTTTTACAAGAAAATTTGCTATCCCGGTGATTTACGGTTATAAAGATAACTGCCATTCACCAGTGTATATTCAACCTTACCTTCATTAAGTAACGATTGCAGATAGGCTAGGGTTTCGGCCAGCAGTAGTCTTCTGATATGTATATAGGTTTGGGATTTGGAAAGAGTTTTAGCCAGTTCCCAGGCTGTCATAGGTTGCCGCAAATTATCATAAATCACAGCTTTCCTTTTATTGTGATGATTGTTGATGAGAGTAATTCTTTCATTTATATTGGAAAACACCTGACCATGACCAGGCAGCACCGTATCAATGGATAATGGCTGCAGCTGGTTTAATGCTGATAGATGTATGTCGCAGGGATTGTCAATACTATTGTGTGGCCAGTCAGTCAGATGTAATAATGTATGGCCGACTATATTATCCCCTGAAAAAAGAACCTGGTTTTGCTCGCTATGAAACACACAATGCCCGTCAGTATGGCCGGGGATAGCTATAATGTCATAATCCTGCCCGTTCAGGGATAATATCCGGTCCTGATGCAAGGGGGCAAGTACCGGCAGCGGCTCCAGCAGCGGTTTAATACTGATGAAATCATTCTCCAGTTCGCGTACCATATCCAATGGCCAGGCTGCCTTTACACACGTACCATAAACTTTATCCATGTACGAATCGCTGCTTATATATGTGTTAAAAGCCATAATATCAGGCGGAGACAGATACACTGAGGCGTCACATTTTTCCTGCAACCATCCTGCCAAACCGATATGATCATGATGATGATGAGTCAGATAAATACTGGAGATGTGACGCCAGGTAATACCTATTGCAGCTAAAACAGCTTTTAAAACTTCCCGGTTTTCTTTGCGGTTGACCCCGGTGTCAATGAGTGCCCAGCCATGTTCAGTTTCAGCCAGGAAACAATTATTTTCTTTCAGGGGAAAGGGCATGGGCATTTTTATAATATAAATACCCTTTGCCTCTTTTAACCATCCCCCATCCCGGAGTTGCTGAGCATCCAAAGTAACTTCCTCCAATTGTTGTTATATATACTATTATTTATCCAATTGATGCTTATAGCAAGTATTATATAACCTCGTAGGCTCATGCACTATTTTCCGCCTTTATTAATAACATGTATCAAAGTTTCAGGGCAGAAGGGCATGGAAGATAAACCCGGCTTTATCTTCTCTGTTAGAGGAGGCTATGAATGAATAAAACTGTTTATGTTCTGGGATTGGGACATATAGGTTTACCAATTGCCGCCTGGATTGCATTGTCTGGGTATCAGGTAGTTGGAATTGATATTGATAGAAATAAACTGAATGATATTCGCCATAATCGGGTGAAGATTCACGAGCATTTTAATGGTATGCACTTATCTCAACTGGTTTATGAGCTGGTTGGCAACCAACAGATAATAATTTCTGACCACCTGTCCCGACTGGATAAAAAACCGGCAATTTTTATTATAACTGTGGGCATAAATCCAATTGAAAACGGAGAGCATGATTTGAGTTCACTGCAATCAAGTTTGGATATGCTCATTCCTTTACTGAAAGAGGGCGATTTAGTAATCTTTAAAACCACCATGATTCCAGGAACCTGTGAGGACTATATTGCCCCTCAACTAATCGGCAGGAATATTATGCTGGCTTATTGTCCGGAGACGATAGCTGAAACCAGGGCTTTTATAGAGTTAAATGCAAATCCGCGCATTCTAGCGGCGCTTGACGAAAAAAGCTGGCAGGCGGCAGCCGGTTTTTATCGTAGTTTATCGCCTGCTCCCATAATAGCAGCTTCCAGCTTTCGTATAGCAGAGTTAGCAAAAGTGGTTCAAAATGTTATTCGGGATGTAAATGTTGCTCTGGCCAATGAGCTGGCTGAGCTGGCAGAATTACTGAATGTTGACAATCAGGAACTGAGAGAATTGGTAAATGTGCATCCCCGCGTGGAACTATTGCAATCGGGTCCCGGGGTGGGAGGTTACTGTCTGCCTAATGCCTTGGGTTACCTGCAAGCCAGTATCAAAGAAACGGACACCTTTAAGCTGGAATTATCTGAACTGGCACGGAAAATCAACCAAACCAGGCCAGGCAAAGTTGTGCAGGTTCTTCGGCAGGCACTGGCTGAGAATGGTAAACAAATGGAAAACGCTACTGTTGCCATACTGGGATTAGGCATGAAAGATTACTGTGCAGATACCAGGTTGAGTCCGGCTTTGGCAATAATTAATCTGTTGACAGACAACGGTGTTCGCATAAAAGCATATGACCCTCTGATAGAATGTTGTGAGTACCAGGTGCAATCTTTACCCTATTGTCTGGATGGCGCTGATGCGGTAATCATTTGTGCCCTGCAGGAAGGCATGAAAGCAAGTCTGCAGGAAATGGCCTATTATTTAAGCCCGCCACTTATTATTATTGATACCCGTGATTCCGTAGAAACATGGGAAGGGATACTATTATACCGGGTGTAGGTAAGTCAGAAAGGAGTCAGCTAACTACCATAAATAATCTGTCTCCAAATTAATCAACAAAAACCGTGTTTATATACGTCAATCAGCGTAATCCATGTCCATTCAAACTCCAAAATCATCTGCATCTGCAACAAGCTACTCCGGCTGGTCAGGCTTGACTAATATCTGAACCTGACTATACTTTTACAAAGAAGGCAGACATGTTTGTTAATTAAGCGATTATATTGTATGGGATTATTTATCTGGCGACAACTTCCCGAAAATTAAAGGAAAAATCGTGATTATATCGAATGTTTAGATTGATAAAAACTTTATATATTCAAATAATTATATAAAGAATTAATAAAATAATGTTATTGGAAATATAACATAAGGCTATAATTCACAATAAATTGCACGAATGTGATTTGTACAAGGGTGGTAAAAAATGAAAATCGGTATTCTTAACACTGGCGTTAGACATGAAATCGTTGATTTTGCAACTGGAGAAACCAATAACAATATAGATATGCCCAAGCTTTCCAAAGTACAGCAGATTCTTGACTTATACCCTTATCCAGGTGATCTGGAAATGGATAGTATTGACTGGGTTACTGATACAGCTCTGGCAGTAGAAAACTTCTACAAACCGGATTTCATGTTTTTAAGCTATGCTACACCTTATTTTCTGGCCTTATTTCAGCCGGAACAGCAACTGGACTGGGATGCGATAAAGAAAAGACTGTTTGCCCAAATAGAAAGATTTATCAGTGAAACCGGTTATACTCCAGTAATCCTTGGTACCGGTGGTACACAGCCTATTGAGGCTGAAGTGGATTTAACCGGGTTGGAGGGAGTTGTAACCTGCAGTCGCATGGGACCGGTTTATGCCGGGTTGTACAACCCTACCCAAAGGGATCTGGAATATCTGGAACAGCTTGAAACTGTCCAGATGGTATTGCCGCAGGAAAGGCTTGTACATGTTTGGTCGGGTGGTTCTGACAGTAAAATCAGAATTCCGGATTATCTATTAGTGGCCTCCCGAGGGTATGTTTTTCGTTCCCTCGTAAATACAAAACGGGTTTTACACCGGGTTAACGCCCGCGATAATATTATCCCGGTTGAGTGCCCTGATCAGGTAAACAGTATCGGTGATATTGCTGCCATGGTTAAAAAGCGGTTAAGAAAAGAACGGGTGGCATTGATTATTGCCGAGGGCATAGATGTAGAAGATTTTTATTTCGCCTCCCATCAATGCAGTAATAATTATTCCTGGTATACTTATCTTCCCGGAGAAGGACAGTACCTGGTGACTGGCAGTGGCAAACACCTGCCCGAACATCCTTATCCCCCCGGATATAGGTACTACGAAGACAATGAAGCCGGCAAAGCCTATCCATTTTCCGGTTATTATCATTTCCTGCCTGATGCCATGGTCGG
>JAQVWB010000217.1 GCA_028698695.1 Syntrophomonadaceae bacterium
CGGTAATTTTCCCGGTAGTCCAATCCATAGCCGACTATAAATTCATCCGGTATCGTAAATCCTATATATTCCGGATAAATTTCGACCGGCCTCCTGGATGTTTTATCCAATAAGGCACATATTTTTATACTGCTTGTCCCCCGCTGCTTTAGAATATCAACTATATATTTCAGAGTCAGCCCGGTGTCAATTATATCTTCAATTATGAGTACATCTTTATCACGAATGGAATAATCCAGATCCTTTATAATGCGCACATCACCGGAAGAAACCGTTTTATCTCCATAGCTTGATACATCCATGAAATCCAATTCCAGAGGAATATCAATTTCTCTGACCAGATCGGCCATAAATACAAAGGCACCTTTTAGAATTCCTAAAACCAGTAAATCTTTACCCCGATAATCAGCGCTGATTCTTTTGCCCAATTCCCGGACCTTGTCCTTTAACACATCCTCGTCATATAAAATCTCTACTTCGTTTAGATCCAACCGGTATCCCTCCCTTATAGAAAGGATTATAACAATAAAATATGTTAAGGTGCAATCGACCAGGCTGACAATATAAACTCAGAAAAATTAACAGGAAGGCAGCGCTCCCTGCAAACTGCCTTCCTGGAATTTCCCCGTGATTAATTGCTCAAATCAGGCAGGGGAATTATTATACTGTCATTAATATCCTTAAAATCTACCTTGATTTTTAGACTGGTAGTTGATACTGCCCGGTTAGTTGCTTTGAGGACTGCTTTTTTAATCAGATCCTGCTGATAGTCAATCCATATCTGACATTCAAAATCCTGCCACATGCCAGTCAGCCAATCGCTGGTTAAGGTTGGCCGGCAGGTTACGATGAGATAGTCCGTACCATCCAGCACTTCAAAACCGACTTTTTGTACATCGAAAACAGTTTCATATTGCAGATTGGACAAAGGTTTCAACTCCGAAATCAGCAGCTCTTCAGAATTAGTTTTGTCCGTATCTATTATCAGCCATTTGTTAGAAAACTGATCATAGTTGTAGATGGTACGGTCGATAAAATAAATATCAACAGGTGTGTTTACCATCTCCCCCTTTATATGGGTATTGCTACCCTGTTTTTCACCATTTACTTTACTTATCACCTCCTTACGACCATCAACACTGAATTCTGAGGTCAAAGAATATCTATAATTTTTGACCACAGCCATTTTTTTAAGCGATTCACTCAGTTCCACCTGGGGTTCCAATTTACTCCTGGTATAGTATTCGCGAATCATATTGGCGGAAAACGCCAGACCCACTGCCAATAGACTAATAATAACCAGAATTGATATAGCAATTTTTTTAATATTAATCCCTCCTGCCTCCCGTTATTTAATGGAGGTACTATATTCTATTAGCCGGGTTTATAACATATTCCCCCGGTTCTATAGAATAATCTTCCACCGACAGGATTAACTGCTTTTATTTGAACTACTTTACGCTGTAAATACATTCTGTTATAATTTGCACGGTATTATATAAGGCAAAAAGGAGGCTTCTCTTATATAATGTTTAAAAATTATGAAGAAGTCATGGAATTTTGCAGAGCTAAAGAAATTAAGATGATTGACTTCAAAGTAATTGACCTGACAGGCAGATGGCGTCATCTCAGTATTCCTGTTGCCAGGTTTACTCCCGATACCCTCAGATATGGTATTGGATTTGACGGTTCCAACTATGGATTTGCACCGGTAGAAAAAAGTGACATGGTATTTATACCGGATATAAGTACCACAGTATACGACCCGTTTACCGAAGTGCCAACTTTAAGCATGATTTGTGATGTTTTTGTTATTGACCAGCCGGAGAACTATCACTTCGATCAGTATCCCCGTAATATTGCCAAAAGAGCGGAAGAGTATCTCAGAACTTCCGGTATTGCTGATGAAATGCAGGTTGGTCCTGAATATGAATTTCATGTTTTTGACCATATAAGCTATGAATGCCTGCCCCATCGAATGACTTTGGAAATTGATGCTGAACAGGCTCATTGGAACAGCGGTAAAAACAAATATCATAACCAGGGTTATAAAATTCCGGTTAAAGGCGGTTATCATATTGCTCCGCCCCAGGATATTCTTTATGACCTGCGGGCACGTATGTGTGTTTTATTGGAGTCCAATAATATTCCGGTTAAATATCACCATCATGAAGTAGGCGGACCGGGGCAGATTGAAATCGAAGTGGAATTTGGGACTTTGTGTGATATGGCTGATAAGACCATGCTGGCTAAATACTTAATTAAAAACCTGGCTTTCCAGGAAGGCAAAACCGTAACCTTCATGCCCAAACCACTGTATGGAGAAGCTGGCAATGGCATGCATATACATATGCACCTGTTTAAAAACGGTGAACCACTTTTTTATGCTGAAAACGGTTATTCCTGTTTGAGTAAAGAAGCTTTATTCTTTATTGGTGGATTACTGAAACATGCTTCTGCCGTGCTGGCTTTTACCAGCCCCAGTACCAACTCCTATAAACGGCTGGTTCCCGGGTATGAAGCACCGGTAAGTGTATGTTTTGCAACCGCCAACCGCAGTGCCGTAATTCGTGTACCTGCTTATGCCAAATCGCCAGCGCAAAAACGGTTTGAATTCCGTTCAGCAGATGCTACCTGCAACCCTTATCTGGCCTTTGCAGCCATATTAATGGCCGGAATTGACGGTATTAACAATCAGATTGACCCAACTGCCGAAGGTTTTGGTCCTTATGATGTCAACTTATATAATCTGCCTCCTGCAGAACAAGCTAAAATAAAGTCTTTACCAAGAAATTTGGATGAAGCCCTAGATGCTCTGGAAAAAGATCATGACTTTTTACTGGCCGGCGGAGTATTCCCGCAGCGATTAATTGATATATGGATTGAAAACAAGCGTAAAGAAACCCGCAGAATTAATGATCAGCCTCATCCACTGGAATTTGAAATGTATTATGACCTCTAATCACTTCTAAACCATGACGACACTTAAAAAAACCTGCCGGCCAATAAAGCCGACAGGTTTTTTCTTTAAATCATACTACATCATCGGCATTCCGCCCGGGCCACCCATACCCTTCATCGGGTCTTCTTTGGGTAATTCGGTTACAACTGCTTCGGTAGTCAAAACCATGGCAGCGATGCTGGCAGCGTTTTGAACTGCTGAGCGGGCTACCTTGGCCGGGTCAATTATACCGGCAGTAATCATGTTTTCATAAGCACCGGTCATGGCATTATAGCCTACGCCAGAGGTTGCTTCTTTAACCTTTTCAACTACAACGGAACCTTCTACACCTGCATTATTGGCAA
>JAQVWB010000026.1 GCA_028698695.1 Syntrophomonadaceae bacterium
AGCATGCGGCCAATATGGGGAATAATTAGACCAACCCAACCAATAATTCCGCTGACACATACCGCTCCGGCAGTGGCCAGGGTAGCACAGGCAATAATAAAACCTTTATTTGTTATGGTATTAATCACCAGTGTATGGGCTTCCCGATCCCCCATAGATAAAACATTTATTCTCCATCTCACTGCCAGCAATCCAAGAGTACCTATTACCATGGGAACCCCGGCTGTCCATATATCCTGAAATCGAGCTGATGCCAAACTGCCCATCAGCCAGAAAACAATAGCCGGCAATTCGTTTAACGGATCGGCCATATATTTCAACATGGAAATTAGTGCCGAAAAAACTGACGATACAATTACTCCCCCCAGTACCAGCATTATGGTAGGAGTACTGCTGTAAATCCTTCCAATCATATAACTAAGAACTACTGCCAGAACACCAAAGCCAAAGGCAAAAGCATAAGTAGCAGGTAAATAATGAAATAGTACGATTGCCAAAGCTGCTCCAAAACCGGCCCCGGAGCTGACCCCCAGAATCCCTGAGCTGACCAGGGGATTACGAAACAAGCCCTGAAATGCAGCTCCGCTAATAGCCAGGCATCCACCTACCAAAGCTCCCAAAATAACTCGGGGTAAACGGATATCCCATACTAATGTCTGAGAAATTTCCGCTGCTGTACACGGTTGAAAAGTAATTTTACACCATAGTATTTCTATTACGGTTGTCAAATCTACCGGATACCTGCCCAAAAACAATGAGGCAAACATTATTAACAGTGGAACTAAAATAAATAGTATAAATTGCGTGTTCTTTCTCGTTTCGTTCACTCCAAAAGTATATTCAAGTACCTTATGAAACCCGATTATTTTCCTGTAGATTTTTTATATATCCATCCTGCTGCCAGCAGTGCTATGATTACACCGCCAATTACAAGCACTGTCTTCCAGTCTTTTTCCTCAGTTTCCTGAGCCTTTTCTTTTACGGTCATGGTAGGCTCTTTTACGATTTTTTCAGGGTTATTTTTTTCAGCGACTTTTTGTTCTACTGCAGGCTGGACTTCCTTAATATTTTTTGATTTAGTTTTATCTTCACCGGTTGCGGGCATTTCCGGTTCTTTAACTACTTTACTGGTATCGGTTGCAGGTTTTTCTTTAACCGGCTGCTCAGGTTCTTTAATAACTCCAGCCGTAGTGAAGCTCACCGTAGTCTTTTGTCCCAGATTTACTCCACTCTTCGACTCCAATTGGGGAGCAATTTCTACCCGGTAAGTTGTTGCCGCCTTCAATGTTTGCAGAGGTCTAAGAATAACATCATTACGCTTTTCAAATTCAATCTGATCATCAGCCATAATTACTTCGATAGGGATTTGCTGATTATCAGTCCACAATGAAAAACAAGCCCGGTTATTCTCTCTTACCGTCATATAAACTACATTTTTACTAAATGTCAGTTTAATCGACGCTTCTACACTAACTCCATCAGCTCCATCGTCCGGGACTGAGCTGACCAATGACAAGGGTTGTTTTTTACCCCCACCCGAGCCATCTCCCTCCCCAGCATATAAGGGCATAATTGCCGTAGCCAAAACTCCTATGAGCAAACCAACCGTTAATCCAAAGGCAATAATCTTTCTTTTCATGATTCCCTCCTGTCTCGAAACATCTTTCATATTTTATTTAAGTTAATTAATTGCAGAAACTAAAAAAGCCAGTTGCAGAAATCCAACAACTGACCTTAGTATACCCATGACATATTAACTATCCATCACCAGCCACGTTTTCTTTCCACATTGGGAGGCATAGCCGTTTCCCGCTATACCCTGTCGGTCACTGACTCATAGCCAAGCCTTAGATTCGGTGACTCGAAAACTAACAATATTTAATTGTATAGACTGTTATTCGACAATAATTTGAAAACTCCTTGATTTATTAACGGAAATAATCCAACTATTACTTTTTCTTATTTAATGGTTTTATAATATGGCGGTTCTTTCCATATTAGATGTAAATAAACGAAGATGCCCTGTTGTTACCTGACCAGCTCAAAATCTATCCTGGCATCCTGAACACTTACTTTCACAAGTTGTACCTGTACTTCGTCCCCCATGCAGAACTTACGTCCGCTGTGATTGCCCGTTAACGTATAGTTGCGTTCGTTAAAGACATAATAATCATCATCAATACTGGATATATGCACTAAGCCCTCCACCGTGTTATGCAGTTCTACAAAAAACCCAAAGGCCAGAACTGATGAAATACGGGCGGTAAAAACATCCCCGATGAATTGTTCCATGTACTGCGCTTTTTTAATATCAATTAATTCCCGCTCAGCCTCTTCTGCTTTGACTTCCTGTATGCTTGAATTCTCAGCATATAATCCCATTTTCTTTTCCAGAGCTGCTCTTTTACGCGCAGTCATGTTGCCTTCCAACAGTAACGACAAAACCCGATGTACAATCAGGTCCGGATAACGGCGGATAGGACTGGTAAAATGGCTGTAATATTTGGATGCCAGGCCGAAGTGTCCCAGGGGTTGCGGTAAATAACGGGCATGTTTCATGGAGCGCAGCACCACTAATGAAATCAGCTGTTCTTCCGGACGGCCTTTAACTTCCCGCAGCAATTTCTGCAGTACGAGAGGTTCAATTTTTTTAGCGGTAATCTTATGACCAAAGACTCCCAGTACCATATTGAGTTTAGTTATGGCATCATCTTCCGGCTTTTCATGCACCCGGTACAGGCAGGGCATTTCCTGCCAGTATAAATGTTCGGATACTACTTCATTGGCTTTAATCATAAAATCTTCTATCAGCATTTCCGCCGGACCCCGTTCAAAACGAATAATATCAACCGGGAAACCATCATCATCAACTATCACTTTGGTTTCGGGAAAATCAAAATCCAGCGCGCCCCGGCTATTACGTTCGGCACGCAGTATATCCGCTAATTCCTTCATCAGTTTAAAATCTTCTATCAGATCACGATACCTTTCCATTACTTCAGTATCACTGCCATCCAGAATCTTATTTACTGCCGTATAGGTCATGCGTTCATTTATATGAATAACGGATTTATAAAGGTCATAACTGATTACTTTCCCCTGTGTATCAATATCCATGATACAACTGATTGCCAGCCGGTCTACCTGAGGATTAAGGCTGCAAATGCCATTGGACAGCTCTTTGGGCAGCATCGGCAGGACCGTGTTAATCAAATATACACTGGTACCGCGCGCTAGGGCTTCCTTGTCCAATTTACTGTCTTCACGGACATAATGGGAAACATCCGCAATATGAACTCCCAGTCGATAACCTTGTCCGGTACGCTCAATTGATACCGCATCATCCAAATCTTTGGCATCTTCTCCATCAATAGTAACCATTCTCAGACCGCGAAAATCCTTGCGTCTGGCTATTTCCTCCTCCGAAGGCGCTTTTGATACTGCATTAGCCTCTTCTATTACTCCGGCAGGGAAATTTTCACGCAGGGCATGCTTTTTAATAACCACCTGCAATTCCAGACCAGGTTGTCCCTTTTTGCCCAATACTTCCACAATTCTGCCCTCCGGATTCACAAATCTTTCCGGCCAGGAAGTGATAGCCACCACTACACGATCACCATGGTTAACCTTGATTTTTTTCTGCGGCTTGACCATTATCGGATAGATTTGCCTGCTATCATCCGGAATGACCTGAAAAACATTTTTACCTCGTTGAAAAGTACCCACCAATTGATTATTGGCCCGGGTAATTACACGCACAACTTCACCTTCAGGACGCTGTTCGTTATGAGCCCGTTCATGAGTACGCACCAGTACCCGGTCATTATGCATGGCCCCATTCAGGTTTCTGCCATACACAAAGATTTCCGCCTGTCCGGCTTCATCAGGGGCCAGTATTCCGTAGCCCCTCTGATTCAAGCGAATTATACCGCGGGTCAGGTTCATCATCTCCGGCAAACCGTATTTATCTTTACGCGTCTTTACGATTTCGCCATCTTTCTCCAGGCGACCCAACTCTTTTGTAAATCGCAGCTCGTCTGCTTCATTAACTTCCAGCGCTTCTCTCAACTCGTTAAAACTCAGCGGCCGATAGCTGGTTTGACGCATAAACTGCATTATCATTTCTCGATTAATATATATTCCTCCCTTTTTACTGACGACAGAACTGTTCGAAACCACTTTTTTAAAACTAGTATTCCCCTTATCGCCAGTCAAATTAACCATTCAACCCCAATTGGGGGGCAATTTTTTTCATTTCCTCTAAAGCAACACTTAATATTTCATCCAATTCCAGACCTATTTCCGAGCAGGTAGCCATCTGTTCCCGGCTGGCTCCACGGGCAAAGGCCTTTTCCTTAAACCGTTTCTTTAATGATTTAAGCTCCACCAGCTTAAGATCCTTGTCCGGTCTCACCATAGCTGCGGCAGTAATAAACCCGCTGATGGGATCGGCTGCATATAATGATTTATCCAAAGTGGATATTCTTTCCAGACCATGCATATCATTATGTACTTTAACCGCATAAACCACCTCATCGGGCAGACCATGTTCCGCCAGTATCTCTGCCCCCAGCAGGGAATGACGGGCAGGATCATCTCCGGTAGTATCATAATCTATATCGTGTAATAAACCGGTTAAGGCAAATGCATTCCCGTCTTCACCCAACCTCCGGGCCAGACCAATCATAATCGCCTCTACTGCCAGCGAATGATTAATCAGATTCTGATTATGTAAATGTTTTCCCAATAACTCCAATGCCTGTTCCCGTGTCATAACATAACTCCTCCAGTCCTTGCCGGTTATTTTTCATAAAACTCATTATGTCTGCAGCAATAATATCCTGTTCATCACCCATAGTAGCAACATGTCCGGACTTTTTCAAAAAAACTGTCTGTATGGCCGGGAGATTAACATGCTTTCTCAACCAGACAGCACTATGATGGTGAACTGATCCATCCCGCATGGATTGGATAACTAATAGAGGTACGCTTAACCGGTTAATATTGTTCATAACCAGTTTACGCAGCTCATACATGCTGACAAATGCTTTTAAGGGCATGACCGCATAAGCGAATCGTCCTTTACCGGCCAGAATCTTCTGTCCTTTTTTATCCCCCTTGGGGAAATAGGGTACAATTCCTTTGATAATTAAAAACAGTCTGGTCAGACAGCGATAACGCATAAATATGGGGGCATTAATGGTAATCACTCCCTGCAATCCCGGTATGTATAATCCGGCATACATGGCCAACAATCCACCCATTGACAAGCCTGCCACATACACACTGGTATAATTATGTTGTAAAAAACCCAGTTCTTCCTCAACCGTTCGATACCAGTCACTGTAGCCGGTGGCATTCAAAAAGGAAGGATGGGAACCATGACCGGGCAATAACGGTCCGCTAACTGTGCAACCGGTTGCAGCATGAACCTTTTCAGCAACAGTCCTGACTTCACTGGGAGATGCAGTAAAACCATGCAGAAATAACAGTGCCATATCATTATGGCCCTGCAGAAAAAATGGTTCCGCCTGATCATGAATGTAAGTCATAGCTAATACCTCAGCTTATAAAAAGAGCAGGCGGAGTCATCCGTCTGCTCTTAAAGTCCAATATTGGTCCGGTATATACAGGAATTAACAGGTAGCTGACTACCCCTTGTATAATCATCGCGGTAATCTCCGGCTAGATCAGAGCCAAAGCCAATGTAAGTATTAAAAACGCAGCTGCCAGGTAAGCGGTAACCTTGGCAAAAAAATCATCCAGACCCTTCTTCTTGCCAAATATCGCCTCGCCGCCCCCGGCGATACTGCCTGATAAACCAGCACTTTTACCTGATTGCAGCAATACCGTAGTGATCAAACTCAGAGCCGCGATTATTTGCAGTATTAACAAAATAATTTTGAGCAATGTAGCCACCTCCAATCCCCAGAGTCAAAATATATTCTACCACAGATAGGCAGCAGAATACAATTTTAGTTTTAAAATTTATTTCCGACTGTAGAAAACCTCAATTCCCCGATAACGGGAAAACTCATCCAACTCCTCTTCAATACGCAGCAGTTGGTTATATTTGGCTACCCGATCAGTACGTGCCGGGGCTCCGGTCTTTATCTGTCCGGCATTGGTGGCTACAGCAATATCAGCAATAGTTGAGTCTTCGGTTTCGCCGGAACGATGAGATATTACACAGGTATAACCGGCTCTTTTTGCCATTTCAATCGTATCCAGGGTCTCGGTCAGCGTGCCAATCTGATTTACTTTTATAAGGATACTGTTACATACTCCATTACTGATTCCCTGTTGCAAACGCTCCGTATTGGTAACAAATAAATCGTCACCTATCAGTTGTACGCGTGAACCCAGACGTTCGGTCAATAATTTCCAACCCGACCAGTCATCTTCGGCCAGACCATCCTCCAGCGAAATAATTGGATACATGTCCGCCAGCCGAACATAAAAATCCACCATCTGCCCGGAAGTTAATTTTTGACCGGTGCTATCCAGATTATATACGTCATCTCTAAATAGCTCCGTAGCGGCTACATCCAGAGCAATAAAAATATCCTGTCCGGCTTTATAGCCCGCTTCAGCAATAGCCTCCATAATTACATCAATGGCGGCTTCATTGGAAGGCAGATTAGGGGCAAAACCACCTTCATCCCCTACTGAAGTACCCAGACCTTTATTGTTCAATACCAGTTTTAATGCCTGGTAAACCTCAACTCCCATGCGTAAAGCCTCTGCAAAAGTGGGAGCCCCCACCGGAACAATCATAAACTCTTGAATGTCAACATTATTATCGGCATGTTTTCCACCATTTAAAATATTCATCATCGGTACGGGAATGTCACGAGCATTTATCCCGCCGATATACTGATAAAGGGGCATCTCCAGATAATTGGCTGCTGCCCGGGCAACTGCCAGTGATACACCCAGAATTGCATTGGCACCCAGTTTGGATTTATTGGGCGTGCCGTCAATATCAATCATAAGCATATCAATATCAACCTGATGAGTTACCTCCATGCCAATTACTTCAGGAGCAATTAAATTATTTACATTATCAACTGCATTTAATACGCCTTTGCCATTGTAGCGTTTCTTATCTCCATCCCTTAATTCAACTGCTTCATGGGCTCCGGTTGATGCACCGGAAGGAACCATCGCCCTGCCCATGGTACCATCTTCTAAAATTACTTCAACCTCTACAGTTGGGTTTCCTCTTGAATCCAATACTTCCCGGGCATATACATCCACTATTGTACTCATTTTCTACGACATCTCCCTTTTCTAGTTTTTCAGACAGGAGAACCGTCCCCTTGTCTACCCTTGTCTACCCTTGTCTACCCTTGTCTACCCTTGTCTACCCCTGTCTACCCCTGTCATCTCAATCTCTTTCAAATTTCAAATAATGGCTTGCCGGTCATTTCTTCAGGTATCGGCAAATCCATAACCGTGAGCAGCGTGGGGGCAATATCACGCAATCCCCCCCGGGAACGCAGCTTATATCCCACATACCGGTCTGCTACCAGAATAAAGGGTACCAGATCGGTAGTATGGGCAGTAAAGGGCGCGCCGGTTACCGGACAAACCATCATTTCACAATTGCCATGATCAGCAGTTATCAGACAGGTGCCTTCTTTCTCCAATACGCACTGTACAATCCGGCTGAGACATTCATCCACCACCTGTACTGCAGAAACTGCAGCATCCATTACTCCGGTATGTCCTACCATATCGGGATTAGCGAAATTAATTATGATTACATCATAATAATCCCGCTCCAATTCCAGCAAAACCTGCTCGGTAACTTCCCGGGCGCTCATAGCCGGCTTCAGATTATAGGTAGCAACCTGCGGTGATGGAATCAGGATGCGATCCTCACCGGGGTTGGGAGTTTCAACTCCCCCATTAAAGAAAAAAGTTACATGAGCATACTTTTCTGTCTCGGCAATTCTTAGTTGTTTTATTCCCAGACTGGCAAGATACTCACCCAGGGTATTATTCAAGTTTTGAGGTTCAAAAGCTACCGGTGCTTTTATGGCAGCATCATACCGGGTCATGCATACATAATTAACCCGGGGGTGTACCCGACGCTCAAAACCGCTAAAATCATCATCAACAAAAGCCCGCGTAATCTGACGGGCCCGGTCAGCCCGGAAATTAAAAAAGATGAGGCTATCGCCGTCTTTTACCTGGCCGGTCGGATTGCCCTCCAAATCCACTATAACGACCGGTTCCATAAATTCATCAGTAATCTTCAGCTCATAACTGCTTTCAATGGCAGCGTAAGCGTTGGGGGCCTTATTGCCCTCTCCCAGTACCATGGCCCGATAAGTAGCCTCTACTCTGTCCCAGTGCTTATCGCGATCCATACCATAATAGCGCCCCGATAAAGTTGCAATTTGCCCGATATCCAGATTATTCATAACCTCTTGCAGCTGATTAATATATACCAGAGCACTGCGGGGATTTACATCCCGACCATCCAAATAACCATGTATATAAACCTTATTTATATTCTCCTGCTTGCATAACTGCAGCAAAGCAAACAGATGCTGCATATGGCTGTGTACCCCGCCATCAGACAACAATCCCATTAAATGAACTGCACCATTATTATTACGCGCCTGCTGCAGAGCTTTTATAAATACCGGATTGGCAAAGAAACTTTTATCCTCAATAGCATTGCTTATGCGGGTAATCTCCTGATATACTATTCTGCCCGCCCCAATATTTAAATGCCCAACTTCGGAATTTCCCATTTGTCCGCTTGGCAGACCCACATCCTGACCGGATGAACTCAGGCAGGTAGAAGGATATTCAGTTAATAATTGATTAAAATGAACCGGATTGGCCTGACTTATAGCATTATCCGCTGCTGCCTCACGCAATCCCCAGCCATCCAGAATCATCAAAACCACAGGTTTTTTAGCCATGGGCAATTATCCTCGCTATACGGACAAAAGAATCCGCCTCCAAACTGGCCCCGCCAATCAATGCTCCATCAATATCAGGCTTTGCCATTAAATCCGCTGCATTATCTTCCCGCACACTCCCACCGTAAAGAATACGGGTAGCAGAGGCCAATTCGTCATTAAACAATTCCCGCAGACGGGAACGAATACAGGCAATCATTTCCTGAGCATCATCACTGGAAGCATTAACCCCGGTTCCAATCGCCCATACCGGTTCATAGGCAATTACCAATTGTCCGGGCTGTACATGCAACCCTTGAAGATTCTTGTCCAGTTGATTCTTTACTACTGTTAAAGCAGCCTTATTCTCCCTTTGCTGCAAAGTTTCTCCCACACATAATATAGGCACTAACCCGCATTGTAATACAGCCTTTAACTTCCTGTTAATCTGTTCATCATTTTCACCCATAATCAGGCGCCGTTCCGAATGACCAATAATAACATAACTGCATCCCAACTCCTTTAACATCGGTGCTGAAATTTCACCGGTGTAAGCCCCCTTATCCTCCCAGAAACAATTCTGAGCCCCCCGGGCCAGAGCAGCCGGGGAACCTATTTCCTGTTGCACTGTTGCTAACAGCGTAAACGGGGGGCAAATTACCGCTTCTGCTCCGGTTATGCCGGAAGCCTGTGCCATATAATCTCTTAGAAACTGCCTGGTTTCTTCGCCGTTTTTATTCATTTTCCAGTTGGCTACCGCCATTGGTTTTCTCACTTGTTATCTCCTCTTAGCAGATATTATTATGCAAAACTAAACTTCTCAACTACTGCTACCCCCGGTAAAATCTGACCCTCCAAAAATTCAAGCGTAGCACCACCGCCTGTGGAAATATGTGTAATTTTGGATTCCAGTCCCATATTGTGCACTGCAGCTGCCGAATCGCCGCCACCAATAACACTTACTGCACCGGAATCGGCAACTGCCCGGGCTACTTCTCTTGTACCCTGGGCAAACTGATCATATTCATAAACTCCCAGCGGACCATTCCAAACAATAGTTCTGGCCGCAGCAATCTCCTCAGCAAACAAAATAATCGTTTCCGGACCAATATCTACTATCAGGCAATCGTTCGGCACTTTATCAATAGCTACTATCTGCCCCGCCGCTTCCGGTGATATCTCGGTTGCTACTACTGCATCCACCGGCAACAAAATTTTCACCTTCCTGGCAGGTGCCTGTTCCAGCAATTTGCCGGCTCGTTCCACTAAATCAGGCTCATATTTGGATATACCAATATTCTTTCCCTGGGCCTTAAGAAAAGTATTCGCCATTCCCCCACCGATCAGAATTACATCCATCTTTTCGGATAGATTCTCAATCAAGCCTAATTTATCTGCAACTTTGGCACCACCTAAAATAGCCATACGGGGACTTTCCGGGTAATCCAATACCTTGCGAAGCATGCTGACTTCAGATTGCAACAGAAACCCGGCATAAGCAGGTAAAAACTCAGCAACACCGGCAGTTGAAGCATGCGCCCGGTGGGCACTGCCAAAAGCATCGTTAATAAATATATCTGCCAGCGATGCCAGTTGACGCGCATATTCCTTATCATTCTTCTCTTCTTCAGCATGGAAACGGACATTTTCCAATACCAGAATTTCTCCCGGCTTGAGCTCCTTTACTGCCTGTTGTACTTGTTGACCAATGGAATCATCGGCCATTTTCACGCTGGTATTTACCAGACCGGCCAAATGCCCGGCCACCCTTTTCATACTGTACTTTTCTTCCGGTTTGCCTTTGGGTCTGCCCAGGTGACTCATAACCACCAATTTGGCACCCTGCCCGATTACATATTCAATAGTGGGAAGCGCGGCCCTGATTTTAGTATCATCAATAATATTACCGTCTTTATCCATAGGGATATTAAAATCTACACGCATAAGAACTGTTTTTCCACTTAGATTTGCATCTTCTAAACTTTGCACCAGGTACACCTCCGCAATATTTATAAACTTTACAATCCCTGAGAAGCTATGAAAGCCACCATGTCCACTACCCGAACCGAATAACCCCACTCGTTGTCATACCAGGCTATTACCTTGGTCATACGATCCCCCATGGTCATGGTCAGCAACCCATCCAATACGGCCGAGAACTCAGACCCCCGATAATCAGTTGAAACCAGAGGCATTTCAGTATATTCCAGGATTCCTTTTAACTGCCCCTGACTGGCCTGTTTAAAAGCGTCATTTATAGTTTGTACCGTAGCCGACTTCTCCAGTTCCACCGTCAAATCCAACAGGGAAACCGTCGGAGTAGGTACTCTGACTGCCAATCCATCCAGTTTACCTTCCAATTCAGGTATTACCTGCCCCAGCGCACTGGCAGCCCCGGTAGTCGTAGGAATTATGGAAAGCGCTGCTGCCCGGGCCCTACGCAGGTCATCATGTTCCAGATCCAGCAACCGCTGGTCGTTGGTATAGGAATGTATCGTATTCATAAAGCCTTTTACTATACCAAACTCCTGCATCAGAATCATGGCAACCGGCGCGAGACAATTGGTAGTACAGGAAGCATTGGAAATCAGATTATACTCCGGACGATACTTGTCATGATTGACCCCCATTACCATGGTTAAATCAATATCTTTGCCCGGTGCGGTAATTACGACCTTTTTGGCTCCCGCCTGTAAATGTTTGCTCGCTTTTTCCCGGGAACGAAATCTGCCGGTTCCTTCAACTACTATCTCTACTCCCAACTCCGCCCAGGGTAACTTCTCCGGGTCCTTTTCCGACAAATACTTAATTTTATGTCCATCAATTACCAGATAATCGCCCTGAACCTCAACCTGACCGCGAAACTGACCATGCAAAGAATCATACTGAAACAGTAGGGCACTGGATTCCAGTTTACCTAAATCATTTATAGCTACAACTTCAACATCATCCCGCTTCATAGCAATCCTAGTCACCAATCGGCCAATGCGTCCGAATCCATTAATCGCGATTTTCGTTGCCATCAAATCATCCTTTCTATTTTAAACTAACTGCAAATCTGCTTCGCCGCACCTTCATCGGTAATGAGCATCGTATTGCGCTTACCGTTTAATACCGCTTGAATCGCTTCGCCTTTATTACTGCCGCCTGCGACGGCAATAACCTCACTGGCATTTTTCAAATCATGCAGCTCCAGACCAATGCCGGGAACTTCATATACTATATTGCCCTTTTTATCAAAATAATATCGTAGTGCTTCACCAACCGCCTGCTGCTGTTCCAATAAAAACAGTTCGGGCGCAAACAGGCCACGCCGATTGGCCATTTCCATAGCCGGACCAATACCATGAACTAGAATATCGCTTGATTTAATTGAATCAAGTACCCGTTGAATATGTACATCATTTTTTAAAATTTCAGCTGTACCCTCTTCCAAATTATCGGGAATATGCAGTAAGCGGTACTGGGCTCCAATAGCTTTGGCAATTCGGGCAGCAATTGCTCCCGCCTGCTGTTCCATTTCCTCACCTAATCCGCCCCGGGCCGGTACCACCAAAATATCAGCGGTATTATTTCCCTGACACATAGCTGCTGCCATCTCCGCCAGGGTCGTACCGCCGGTCACTGCCAGCGTACAACCGGCAAACAACAACTTGTTTACATGCCTGGCTGCCGCCATTCCCAAATCCTTTTTTACCGTAATATCCATATAAGAGTCACCCGGAACAACTATAACTTCCCTCAAATTAAACTTTTGCTTAATTCTCTCAGCCAATGTTTGGGTGTTGTATAAGAAGGGGATGAACTCATCAATTTCGCTTAACATTTCCTCTCCGTAAGGAGTAAGGCAAATTCCTGCGGATGTAGAATGGATAGCTCCGCGCATCTTCAGATAATCAACTTCTGAGCGAATAGTTCGTTCCGTGTAACGCAGGGTATTACCTAACTGTCTTCTCCCTACCGGTTGGTGATGCAAAACCTGACGCAGAATCTGGTAACGAATCACCATAATTTCCAGCGCCTCCGGCGCAAACCTCTCCATAATACTAAATACATGGTTCATAAAATCCGGCTGTCTCCCCCTTGGACATTTCCTTCCCGCATGGACAAATCTGTCCCGCCACAGAGCCCAAATACATAAATTTAGAAAATCTATACATTTATTATACCACTTTTATCTAATCGTATATGTAAAATGAAATAATATTTTGTTTACCAGGAGAACCGTCCCCCTGATTGACCCTGATTGACCCTG
>JAQVWB010000218.1 GCA_028698695.1 Syntrophomonadaceae bacterium
CTGAAAATGGTTTACAGGGGAAAGTTTTGGGGTTAATCTGTGATGGAACCGGTTGGGGGACTGATGCTGCCATTTGGGGCGGTGAAATTCTGCGCGGTGATTATAATGGATTTACGCGGCTGGCTCATTTGAAATATATGCCCTTGCCAGGCGGGGATGTTACGGCCGGCAAACCTTATCGTATGGCACTGGTGTATTTATACCAGTCACTGGGTGATAAGGGTCTGGAGCTGGCATCATCTCTGTTAGCGGATTTAACTGAGCAGGAAAAGAGTTTGATTATCAAACGTATAAATAATGCTCATGAACCGCTGACATCTTCCTGCGGCAGGTTATTTGATGCGGTAGGTGCAATTCTGGGGGTTTGCAGTATAAATAAATATGAAGGTCAGGCACCGGCAGAGCTGGAAGCCCGGGCTGACAAATACGAGAAAAACCATTATGAATACTATTTGAAACCGGAGAATGGGGTATGGTTGATGGATGTGCTGCCTATGTGGCGTGAATTGGTAGATGATTTACACAAAGGCCGCAGTATTGGTTGTATAGCGCAGAAGTTTCATCTGACCCTGGCGGAAATGTTTTTAGACGTTCTTTTAAAGTTGAGGGATACAACCGGGTTAAACCAGGTTGTGCTAGGTGGTGGAGTGTTTCATAACCAGATATTATTTATAAAAATGTATGAATTGTTGACGTCGCAGGGATTTGCAGTATATTATAACCGGCTGGTGCCTCCCGGTGACGGGGGGATATCGCTGGGACAGGCAATTATAGCTAGTGAGGTGAAGGGATAATGTGTCTGGGAGTACCCGCAAAAGTTATTGAATTAATGGCAAATGATGTGGCCCGCGTGGACGTAAATGGCAATCAGACTGAAATCAGTGTTCGTCTGACCCCGGAAGTAAGGATTAATGAATATGTTTTGGTGCATGCCGGCTTTGCCATGGAGATTATTGATAAAAGCATTGCCCTTGAAACTATGCAGTATCTGGAGGAATTAATGCAATATGAGTGAAGTATCAGATTACCGGCAGCAATTATTACAGACTATTAGAAGAGAAACTGCACCGGTTACTCTGATGGAGGTCTGTGGTACGCATACGATGGCTATAGCTAAAAGCGGAATCAGAGAACTGCTGCCTGCCAATATAAAACTGTTATCCGGTCCCGGGTGTCCGGTGTGTGTTACCTCTCAGGGAGACATTGATGCAGTAATAGAAATGGTAAGGCAAAAGGATATTGTACTGGTAACTTTCGGAGATATGATGAGAGTGCCCGGTACTTACAGCAGTTTACAGGAAGAACGCAGTAAAGGTGCTGATATAAGAATTGCATATTCGCCTCTGGATGCATTGAGAGTTGCCCGCGAAAATGCTGATAAGGAAGTAGTATTTCTGGGCATTGGTTTTGAAACTACTGCTCCGGCTATTGCAGTTACTCTGGACCAGGCCCGGGCAGAAGAGTTGCAAAACTTCTCGGTTTTTTCACTGCACAAAGTAGTTCCGCCGGCACTGGAATTAATATTTTCCGATTCGGATATAAATGTAGACGGATTGATTTGTCCGGGACATGTTTCCGTGGTAATTGGGGTTGAACCGTATGATATTTTAGCGCAAAAATATAGAAAACCCTGTGTAATTACCGGGTTTGAAACCCTGGATATTCTGGAAGGCATTTATATGCTGATTAAACAGATAAAACAGGGAGAGGCACAGGCAGAGATA
The DNA here is from genome assembly GCA_028698695.1 of Syntrophomonadaceae bacterium. Taxonomy (GTDB): domain Bacteria; phylum Bacillota; class Syntrophomonadia; order Syntrophomonadales; family Syntrophomonadaceae; genus JAAYBS01. Next base: position 1,725 of record JAQVWB010000218.1, read on the forward strand.
CAATACCGGCGGATAGTAAAGCGGGAAGGCAATCTGGTGGCTCGCCAGACTATTGAAAAAGTCTTTAAGCCGATAGCGGCCAGGTGGCGTGGGTTGGGAGTTATTCCTGACAGTGGTCTGGCTTTGCGTGAGGAATATGAAAGTATGGATGCCCGACTAAAGTTTAACATTGCGGACATGGAGGAAATACCCATCAAAGGTTGTGCCTGCGGAGAAGTATTAACCGGTAAAATCAGCCCGCCGGATTGTCTTTTATTTGGACGGGCCTGCACACCCTTAAATCCAGTCGGACCCTGCATGGTTTCGCATGAAGGCTCCTGTGCAGCTTATTACCGCTATACTCCGGCGAAAGGAAGAGATTAGATGAAACAGGAAAGAGTTTTACTGGCACATGGCAGCGGCGGCTTAATGAGTCAGCAGTTGATAGATGAAGTATTTAAATCTGCCTGGAACAATGAGTTAATGGAAATGCTGGACAGTGCCATATTGAATTTGCCAACTGGCAGGCTGGCCATGTCTACTGATTCGTTTGTTATCACGCCGTTATTTTTTCCCGGCGGGGATATCGGTAAACTGTCCATCTGCGGAACAGTAAATGATCTGGTGGCCTGCGGCGCCAAACCGTTGTATATGTCCACCGCTTTCATTATTGAGGAAGGATTTCCGTTATCAGACCTGCGCAAGATAGCCGAATCTATGGCAGCGACTGCTCAGGAGGTCGGGGTTAAATTGGTAACCGGAGATACCAAAGTTGTAGAAAAGGGTAGTGCTGACGGAGTGTTTATTAATACCACCGGCATAGGTATTATTCCTGCTGAAACCGATTATCGACCCCAAAAAGTTAATCCTGGAGATAAAATTATTGTTACCGGTTATGTTGGTGACCACGGATTAGCCATATTGGCACAGCGGGAAGGATTAAGTTTTACTACACCAGCCTTAAGCGATTGCGCCCCCCTCTATCAGTTAGGGGAAATCGCTGATAAGTACGGACAGGCTATCAAATGTATGCGTGACCCGACTCGGGGCGGTCTGGCAACGGTTTTGAATGAAATTGCCCAACAAGCCGAAACAGGTATCCGGGTCAGGGAATCCAGTATTCCTGTTTCAGAAGTAATCCGTGGAGCCTGCGATATGCTGGGCATGGATCCGCTCTATATGGCCAATGAAGGTAAAATGGTCATGTTTGTAAGTGCGGAAAAAGCTGATGATATGCTGGCTGATTTGCGCAAGCTGTCGCAAACCAAAAACGCTGCCATTATAGGTGAAGTTTGTGCTGAACCGAACGGCATGGTGCTGATCAAAACCGAATTAGGGGCAGAACGCATCCTGGGCATGCTGGAGGGTGAACATGTCCCCCGTATCTGCTGAGATAAACCGGACGCAGGCGGCATTTTTTTAGACCACTGATAAAGTTTCATAAATGTCATCCTGAGGAGCTGTAGGCGACGAGGAGTCTCTTCTGGAAGCCCGTAATATAACTAGGAGGTGCATGTAAATGCTAACCTATTTATGTCGAATAGCAAAATATCTGGAAAGAATTATTA
>JAQVWB010000219.1 GCA_028698695.1 Syntrophomonadaceae bacterium
GTCAGGAATATATCAGCCTATTGGAACGTGCTCATAAGGATGATAGCTCTTTTGTGGATTTCATTGCCGAGAGGGTGTTGGAAACCGAGAAAGACATTATGCGGTTGCTGCATATTCCTTTCCCTGGGCTGTCATAAAAAGAAAGGTTGTGTTACGCGGGACGTTCTTTCTGTAACATAACAAAACCCATACAAATGGATAAATAACAAGGGGTCTTTATATTGGATTTGATATAACGGAAGTAAATATATGGAAATGTGGAGTTTGCTATGGTTAGACAGTCTAGACAACGTTGCGAAAGCGGTGTTTCACTGGAAAGTGTAACAGAAAGTTTTGATCACTGCCCAATTCCCTGGCCAGCCCTGCTGCCCAGCGAACTACCAAATCGTGAATGCTCATTCCGTTTTCTCCTTTCCCGGCTTTGCGGATAATATACCGTAAAACAGGTGCCTTCATCAGGATGACTGTTTACCGTCACCCGCCCCTGATATTTCTCCACTAAATACTTTACAGATGGCAGACCAATACCTCGTTCTCTGTCACTCTCCCTGGTTGAAAAGCCCGCTTCGAATATTCGATTTTGAATCTCTTCGGGAATGTAACCGGGATTATGAACCTGAATAACATGAAATCCGGATTCAGTATATACACCAAGCTTTACTGTCCGATTTTCCGGATCCATATCCTCCACTGCTTCCAGAGCATTATTTATCAAATTACCTGCTACAGCTACGACGTCTGACGAGGGAACTCTTAAATCAGCCAGACTGGTTTCTATTTCAATATTAAGAGAAATGTTCTTTCCCTCGGCTGCGCCCATTTTAACCAGTAACATGGCACTAAGCGCGGGGATACCCAATTGCAAAACATCTCCACTAATCTGCACATCTTGATAGAGTTGCTTAACGTATTCACGGGCCTTGTCCCCTTCCTGAATGCTTAGAAAGCCATATATCACCTGAATATGGTTAATAAAATCGTGTCTCTGACCTTTAATCACCTGCATCATTTCCTGAAGGTTTTCAATGTGCAGTCTCTGGGCCTCCACAAGCCGGTTTTGTTTCTGCACAAAATACAGCTCTTGAACCAACAGTAATGAAACAGCAATTACGGCAAAGATAACACAGTACATAGCATTGCTTATAAAGGGGGATGATAGCGGCTGGGCTTCTCCAATATAATTCTCATAATAAAAACCAAAAGCAATCAGGATTACGCTTAATAAGAGCAGAAAGGCAATTTCACTCTTCCATAAAACGTGTGTTATCCGGGGATATTGCTTCCGACTCCACTCTAATACCGGCTCCCGATATTTGTTTAGCAAGAAAGCAATTAAACCCAGGACTGCAAATTCCGGCAACGGAAAAAGCAGATGCATCCAGGGGTCATTCATAACTTGAGTGATAGAAATACCAGTTATTGCTGTAATTAATGCATTAAATGTTATTTCAAAAAAACTTAGTACAACCAGACCCAATACGCCCACCAGCGAGGCACGCGCAAATGATAGTCGTCCCAGTATACTTAACAGGCCAACCAGCAATAACAATTGAATAAGTATGCTTATCCCGGCTGGCAAAGGTGACGGGCGGATCAGATAACTGGCCAGGGTAATCAGTAAACTTACCAGCAGAATTCTTCTCCAGTCCAGCTTTAAACCCGTTACTCCCAGTCCCAGATAGACCAGGATAACCGTTTCCGGAAACGATTGAACCAGCACCAGATAAAAAGGTAGTCTTTCCATTACCGTCCGCCTCTCAACCCTCTTAGAATTACCTGTCAAACTATGTTAATTCTTCGCCAATGCTTTAATATTTCCTGCCATTTTCTGCATTTATAAATACAATTCTCCAATATGGGGATAAATTCAGGTGGTAAAGTGAGGTAAATAGAAAGGACCAGGTGGCTGATTTATAATTACCGCAACTGGTTGTCATTATCGTTTTCATTTACAAAAAAGTTGATAGATGGGACTCCCTCATTAAAATGAGCCGGGTTCATAGTAAACCTCATTCCAGCTGTCCGGCTGGCGATTAATGAAACTGCGTTCCCAAAACTGTATTTTATTATTTCGGTCAATTAATATTACTGTGGTTAAGCGGGTACCATATTCAGGACTCATTACAAAAGCTGGTGCCAGCACCCTTTCCATCTCCAGACCCACACCAGTCTCAGGCAGATCCTGGTCAGGCGGCAATTCCCGGTCGGTCATAATAGCAAATAATTGTTCCACTTCAACCTCCTCTTGCTGCAGAGCTTTGCTTAATTCATTAATCCCTTTGGTTACTTTGGGCCAGGGTACATTAAGCAGGCTGTTGCTCAAACCATGGACTCCGTGAGAAATTTCCCGCACCAGCTTTTCCCGATTGGAATAGTAATACAGTGATTCACGAGTCCCCAGCAATAAATTAAATCCATTGTAAGCGGCTCCCCCGTCACTCAGGGTTTCCAGATAAGCTGCCGGGGTACGATTGCTGCTCAAATAGTTTTGTACCAGATGCCCCCGCGAGGGGGCTGCTTTCTTAAAACTGGAAGGGTCCCGGTAATTGGTCAACGCAGCAAACCGTCCATCGGTGGTGACCCCCATCCAGGTGCCACCCTCCTGCAAATCCCTTCCCGCCATTATTTCTTTATTATCTATCCAGTAATCTGCCGGCAGGGTGGGCCGCTGGTAAAACTCATCCCGGTTAGCCGCTACCACTAATTTATAACGCGGATGACAATCATAAGCAAAAAGTATGAGACACATGTTACCTCCCATATAAGGAAAACCAAGGAGACATTGTGAGCACAACAGGCCCTTTGACTTTTTCCCGTGACTTATTTTATATACTTTAACATTCGTTTATATATTCAACAACATTTTGTCCATATTAGTTTTCACTATACCGAATCCATGTCTTCCTCCCGCTTATCCACATTTCTATTAATAACGTAGTAATCAAGGACATATTTATCAATTTTTTGGCTGATTTTTAAGATAATTTCCTTGCCAATATTCATTTCAACCGCGTTTTTAAGTATATTTCTGGCAGTTTCCAGGTCGTCATTTTTTCCCATTTAAAACACTCCCTGCATGGTTACACTCTATATATTCTATTATAATATTGCCTTGGAGCCAAACTAAATAATATGCCCGGAGCAAATTAAGATTAATACCAAAGTTGGCTAGAGTAAAATAAGGAATGTTTTAAACTGGAAGGGAACCATTATGGAAGAACCAAAGGCTTATATAGATAATAAATTGATTGGACAAAGAAT
>JAQVWB010000027.1 GCA_028698695.1 Syntrophomonadaceae bacterium
TGTAATTCGTATGGAAGAAGAACGCTTTTTCGTTACTTTACATGAAGGTATGAGAAAAGTGGAAGAAATATTGGCCAGGACGCGTCAGCAGGGAGCAGAGCTAATTAGTGGCGCAGATGCTTTTATGATGTATGACACTTATGGATTCCCCCTGGATTTAATGGAAGATGTGGCCAGTGAAAATGGTTTTGAGGTTGATACCGAAGGTTTCGGAAAGATGATGGAACAACAACGGGATAGAGCCAGGAGTGCCAATAAAGGAGAAAATGCTTTTGCTCAGGACCGCATTCTGGCTGAATTGCTGGCGGAATTACCGGCAACATTTTTCAGTGGTTATGACCGGCAGGAGGATCAGTCTCAGGTTACAGCATTGCTGGTTGATAACGAAAAGGTTAACGAGGCTTACGGTAAAGAAATAATTCTGGTTACGGCAGTAACCCCTTTTTATGCGCAAAGTGGCGGTCAGATAGCGGATAGTGGAATTATTACGGGACAAAATGGTACTTTGAAAGTCATGGAAGTACATAAAATAGCTGACTGGATTCTTCATTATGGTGAGTTGGATGGAAAAATTTCTGTAGATGAGCAGGTTGTGCTTACTGTAGATAAACAAAGAAGGCTTGATACTGCCCGTAACCATACTGCTACCCATTTATTGCACCTGGCTCTCCGACAGGTGTTAGGGGATCATGCTCAACAAAAAGGCAGTCTGGTGGAACCGGAAAGACTTCGCTTTGACTTCTCTCATCTTACGGCAGTAACCGAAGCGGAATTATGTAAAATTGAGAAATTGGTAAATGAAGCTATCTGGAGTATGCATGATGTTTCCAAAGTGGTGAAAAGCCTGGATGAAGCCAGAGAAATGGGAGCGGTAGCTTTGTTTGGTGAAAAGTATGGTGATCAGGTGCGGGTAGTTTCAGTTGGCGATATTAGTATGGAGTTATGCGGCGGAACCCATGTAAGCAATACCGGTGAAATAGGATTATTTAAATTGCTTAGCGAAGGCAGTGTAGGTTCAGGCCTTAGAAGAATTGAAGCGGTAACTGGCAGGTATGCTCTCGAGTATCTTAATAGAGTAGAAAAAGATTTGAAAAGTATCGCGGCTGCATTACGCGTAACCCCAGTGGAAGCTGTTAAAAGGGTTGAACAATTAAACAGGAATTTACGGGAAAAAGACAAGGAAATTGAAACCCTTAAAAGTAAAGCTTCCCAGGCAGCCAGCCAGGATATTATTTCCCAGGCAGTAACGGTTGGAGATGTCAAAACCTTAATTACAGTAGTATCCAGTCCGGATACTAACACATTAAGACAAAATGCTGAAATGCTTCGTGATAAACTGGGCACTTCAGTAGTACTGCTGGGAGCTGTAATTGGGGACCGGGTAGCCTTTACCTGTTTTGTCAGCAAAGAATTGGTACCCCGTGGACTTCATGCCGGGAACATTGTGGCTCTGGCTGCCAAAGTAACTGGTGGCGGCGGTGGAGGCAGGCCGGATATGGCTCAGGCAGGAGGCAAAGAAGTTGATAAACTGGAAATGGCAATGGAAGAGGCCCGAAAAATGGTAGAAATAACCTTGCAATAAACGAAGGAATCGGGCTTGCCGATGTTGAACAATTGCTTTTACAAGGGGAGGTGTCAGTTATGCCTCAGAGACCGGGGGAGACCGTCAGCTTTAAGCTGGATAGAGAAGGCGAGGAGAAGGTACGCACTATTCTACATAAGGTATATGAAGCCCTGGAGGAAAAGGGTTATAACCCCATAAACCAACTGGTAGGTTATATGATTTCCGGGGATCCGGCCTACATAACCAGTCATAATGAGGCTCGTAACCTTATTTGCAAGGTGGAACGGGATGAAGTGCTGGAAGTTTTGTTGAAGACTTATTTAAGTAATTAAAAGGAATGTTATCCCCATGAGCGTAATCATGGGGATAATGCATTTCAATATGGTCAGGAGTATATTTTATTAAGATGAAGAGAAAAATGGGTCTGGATGTGGGAGAAAAACGAATTGGAATTGCCTTGAGTGATCCTATGGGGTGGACTGCTCAGGGGCATTCGGTATTGAATAGAAAGAATCTGCACTATGATTTACAGGAAATAGCCCGCTTATGCTTATTGATGGAAGTGGATGAGATCGTGGTAGGGATGCCCCGTAATATGAATGGCACCTATGGGGCCAAAGCTGAAGAAATAGAAGAATTCGCCGACAATCTGGCCAAAGTAATTGACCTGCCCATTGTATTCTGGGATGAACGATTAACTACGCGTGCTGCGGAAAGAACTCTACTGGAAGCTAATGTGTCCAGAAAAAAGCGTAGAGAAGTCATTGATAAAATTGCCGCTGTAAATATTTTGCAAGGTTATCTTAATCGGCAAAATTCAGGCAAATAATTTGACAAACGAATCAGGTTTTGCTTAGAATGTGACTAGTTTCTAAAAAGGGGTGATATAAATGCATGATGACGAATTATTTGAAGAGGAGAATCCCGTGCTGGTTCTGATTGATGAAGAAGGAGAAGAACATCTATTTGAACTGCTGGCTGAATTGGAAATAGAATCTGAAACTTACCGGGTTCTGCTTCCTTTTGTAGATGAGGAAGATATTGAAGAAGATGATGATGATGGGGAAGAAGAACTTGAAGTAATAATTCTCAAGGTAGTTATTGACGAGGACGGTACTGAGTTTCTCAGTGATATCGAAGATGATGATGAATGGGAAAAGGTTGCTGATGCCTGGCAGGAATTAGTGGACTCTGAAGAAATTTAGTTTTAAAAAGTTCTATTTAATAAAAAGAGGCCGGACGGCTTCTTTTTTACTTTTTGAGTGTATTAAATTATCGCTAATATCGTATATAATTGAATAGGCATCAAAATAGCTTTAAATTTGTATTGTTGGGGGTTTTGTTCTTGGCAGAACATAGTCGGCGGATTATATTTCTGGCATCACTGGTAGTATTGGGCATAATTTGTGCCTTGATAATTTATTTCTATCAAATATTCTATGAATCGGACTATTTTTTGCCTGGCGTACAAATAGCTTCTGTTGAAGTTGAGGGTTTAACCAGGGAACAGGCAACCGATAAGCTTAACGCTTTGATAGATGAATCATATCAAAGACCACTGATGTTTTATTATCAGGAATACGGCTATCCGACTCTGCTTAATAAGGTAAGTCAGCGTCAGGATCCTGCTGCTATGGTTGAAGATAGCTGGAGACAGGAACAGAAAAGAGATATTAAATCCAAGCTGTTCAATTTAGATGGTTCCAGAAGCATTACTTATTATGAACAGATTATCTATGATAAACAGGCCGTTATTGAAATGGCAGAGGAATGGGAATCATATGTTGTAGTTGAACCAGTAAACCCCCGATTGGAAATGGAACAACAGGGGTTAAAGATAATACCGGGACAATCCGGCCAAACTATTAATATTGACAAGACTCTGGAGAACCTGCCTTCCGGATGGGCTGATATTAATAGTGATATAAAAGTTCCAATTGTAATTGAGGAAGCACAGCCCCAGATTACTGAGAAAGATTTAAAAAGTATGGGTGAGCTGGCTCGTTATACTACCTGGTACAACACTGGGGAAATAGACCGTTCCCATAACCTGGTAAGGGCAGCCTATACTATTAACACCCGCGTGGTCCAACCAGGAGGAATTTTTTCTTTTAATCAGACCGTAGGCAAACGCAGTTTTGAAACGGGATATCGGGATGCGATGGTTATAGTAGGAGGTAAGTTTGAACCCGGAGTGGGGGGAGGTATTTGCCAGGTATCTTCCACATTATATAATGCAGTTTTGTTAGCTGGTTTGGAAATAGTGGAAAGGCATAATCACAATCTGGCGGTGGCCTACATACCAACGGGATTGGATGCTACGGTATCTTACGGTCTGCAGGACTTTAGATTCAAAAATAATACCCAATATCCGATTTATTTGAAAAGTGCAGCTGGCGGCGGAGGATTAACCATAACCATTTTTGGTCATCTTAGTAACAAAAAGAATATTACTCTTGAGCACTATATTGACCAGGTAATACCTTTTAGAGAAATACGGGAAAAAGATCCAACTCTGGCACCAGGGGAAGAGATAGTTGAAACTAAAGGTATGCCTGGTTATGTAGCCAGATCATACCGGGTTTTTCATGATAACAACGGGGGAGTTGTTTTACGGGAAAAACTGGCTACAGATCGTTATAGCCCGCTAAATAGAATAATTTATATTGGTGAGGAACTTCCCCCATCTGAGGGTGAAGCAGTGCCACCAGATCAAATCGAACCACAACCGGAGCCAAATCCGGAGCCAAATCCGGAGACAGGTTTGGAACCCATACCGGAAAACGAACCACCAGTTGATTTCAATCAAGGGGAAGGGTATGAGTAAAGTTATAACCGAAAAGCCTAAAAAAAGAGCATCTCTTTTTATTGTTGTACTGCTTTTAGCGATTATCGCAGGAAGTGGATGGCAGCTATTTAATAGTCAGTTTCAGCCGGTAGACGCCAGTGACAAAACTTATCAGGATGTGGTTATTCCGGCCAATAGTACTGCCCGTCAAATTGCTGAAATTCTTCATGAAAATAGTCTTATTCATAGTCAGCGGGCCTTTTTATCCTATTGTAAAAAACAGAAATTGGATGGCAGTTTGATGGCAGGTCATTATAGATTTAGCCGTAGTCAACCGTTGGCTGAAATAGCTTCAGCCATTGCTGCGGGAAAGGTAGTTACTATTTCCTTTACAATTCCCGAAGGTTTTACAGTCAGGCAGATAGGTGATTTGCTGGTTGAGAAGAATATTGTAACCCGTGAAAGTTGGGACCAGGCTGTTACGGCTAAATACGATTATATGTTTCTGAAGGGTTTGCCGCCAGGCGAAAAAGGTTTGGAAGGATTCCTGTTCCCGGATACTTATTATATTTCTGAAGATATTTCTGCCTCCCGGATAATTGATGCCATGCTGAGCCAGTTTGATCTATTATGGCAGCAGGAATTTGCTGCATTGGCAAAAAGCCGAGGTCAGAGCATAAATGAGATAGTTACGATAGCTTCCTTAATAGAGGGGGAAGCTCGTGTTGGCAGTGAGCGTTCAATTATATCAGGAGTTATTTACAACCGTTTGCAACGCGACATGTTACTGCAGATTGATGCTACCATACTTTATTGTTTGCCGAAGCACCAGGAGGTAATATATTATCGGGATTTGGAAGTAGACAGCCCCTATAATACTTATCGTTACCCCGGGCTACCCCCGGGACCGATTACCAATCCAGGAAAGGAAAGCATAAAGGCAGCCTTAAAACCTGATAAGCATAGCTACCTTTTTTATGTATCCAGGGGAGATGGCAGTCATCATTTTACGGAAACCTATGCACAACATCTGGCCGCCAAGCGTCAATATATTGACTGAGTAAGTTAATTAGAAGCTGACTATAGCTTACGGAATATTTATACATCCAGCTCAGCACAATAAAACCTAATACCTGATTAGTAAACTTTTGTTTGAAGGATTAGACCGGAGGATATGTAATGAATAAACCGGAACTGGTTATGCCGGCGGGAGATTTGGAAAAATTACATACGGCGTTGCTTTTTGGAGCTGATGCGGTTTATACCGGAGGTAAAGAGTTTAGCCTCCGGGCATATGCAGGAAATTTGACCCTTCAGGAAATAAATGAAGGGTTGATTTTTGCACATGCGCGCGGTAAAAAACTTTATATTACGGTAAACATTCTGGCCCATAACCGGGATTTAACAGGCTTGCCTTCCTATCTGCAATCCTTGCAGGAAATAGGAGTTGATGGGCTGATAATTTCTGACCCGGGAGTGCTTAAACAGGCTCGGCGTCATGCACCGCAAATACCGATTACCATAAGTACACAGGCTAATGTGAGCAATTATGAGTCAGCAGCTTTTTACCGGGATTTAGGGGCTAAAAGAATTGTATTGGCAAGGGAGTTAACTCTGGAAGAAATTATAGAAATTAAAAATCGAACCGGTATAGAAATGGAAATGTTCGTGCACGGCGCCATGTGTATGTCCTATTCGGGACGCTGTTTGCTTTCTTATTATATGACGGGGAGAAATGCTAACGAGGGAGCCTGTGCCCATCCTTGTCGTTATCGGTATCATTTGCAGGAAGAAAAGCGCCCGGGAGAGTATTTTCCTGTTGAAGAAGATGAACGGGGCAGCTATATTTTAAATTCCCGGGACTTATGTTTATTGCCGCACCTGCCGCGACTAATTGAAGCGGGGATAGATGCATTCAAAATTGAGGGCAGAATGAAGAGCCCCCTTTATGTTGCTGCAGTTGGTCAGGTATACCGGCAGGCGATTGATGCTTATAGAGCACAAGCCGGCGAGTTTAGCAATGAGCAAATGCAATTATGGGAATCTGAATTGTTTCGCATTGCCACCCGACCATATACAGATGGCTTTATTGATGGACCTGGCCCTAACCTGCAGGATACAGATCACCAGTCTAAAAGTGAACGGGACCATTTTTGCGGGGTAGTAAAAGGATATACCCGGCAACGTAATTGTATTATTATTGAGCAAAGGTCTAATTTCGGACCCGGGGATAAGCTGGAATTACTGATTCCCGGTGACGGGGTAATACCTCTCAGTTTTGATCGAATATATAATGAAGACATGCAGGAGGTCGACCGGGCCCGTCATCCCCGCCAACTAATATACCTGCCCTGGGATCACCCGGTAGCTGAATATTCAATCCTGCGAAGGAGGGGAGCATCTGATTAAAGGAAATGTACTGCTAAAGGTCTCTCCCAGTGATATTGATATGCTGACCAAAATTTTTGAAGCCTATGAATATCTGGGGGTAGTATCCACCTTGAATCGCAGCGAAGGTATAGTAGTAATTCGAGGTACAGCCGATACTTATACAGAAATAATTGAGATTTTACACAACCTGCCTTTTGTTGTACAGGTATGGGAAGAAGAATAAAGACTCCCGGCAGAGCCAAAGCTAATAAGAAACAGCTCGAAGGGGAGTCTTTTTTGCGTAACAGAATTCATTTATTAATGGGTATCTTTTTAGCGGTCTTTATGCTCTTGGTCGGCATATTATTCTATCACCAAATTATTCGGGGAGAAGATTTAACTCGCCAGGCTGTGGCTATGCGCAGCCGGGAAATTGAATTAAAGGAATTTCCCCGTGGTACTATTTTGGATCGCAATCATAGACCTTTAACTGAGGTCAGCAATATTTGTGCAGTGTATTGTATACCCGAAGAAACCCGGCGACAAATGATTAATTCTTCAGGAAGCAAGACAGATTTTAATCTTGATAATGACCATATAGCGGAAAGAATAACCTCTCAATTATGCAATTGCATAGACGGATTAAACCGTAACCGTTTATATGAGCAACTAAAGAAAGCCTTGAACAATCACACTTCTTTTGTACGAATTACCAGTAATATAAGTGAAACCGAAATTATTCGTCTGCAGCAGCAAAACATTCCCGGTGTAGTTATTGCCCCCATGACCAGACGATATAATGAGGAGGGTCTGGCTGCCCATATAATTGGCTATGTTAACGGGCCTCAAGGTGAAGAAGGGGTAACCGGAATTGAAAAAATTTATAATAATGTCTTAAAAGAAACACCATCCCATCAAAGCCTGGTAACCGTTGTGGATGCCCGCGGGATGCCTATCCATGGTCTGCAGTACAAGTTGAGCCGTGATCAGGAACAGCGGGGGGCGGTTGTACTTACCATTGATAAAACGATACAACAAATAGTGGAAACCGTTCTGGATAAACAGAATGTGAGAGGCGCAGCCGTAGTTTTGTCCATACCGGATCAGCAGGTCATTGCTATGGCCAGTCGCCCCAATTTCAATCCTTATCGTCTCGATCAGGCTATTGTAGATCAATCCAGCAGTTTGCTTAATCGTGCGCTTAATCCTTATCATCCCGGTTCATTGTTTAAATTGGTAGTAACTGCTGCTGCCCTGGAACAGAATGCAGTAAAGTTGGATGATCAGTTCATATGTGAGGGTGGATTCAGGTTTAGTCCTGATTTAAGCATCGCTTGCTGGAAGGAACAAGGACACGGGAAAATCAGTTTTGCGCAGGCGTTCACGCTCTCCTGTAACCCGGTATTTATTCAGGTAGCGCTTGATGTGGGGCGTTCGAATATAATGCATTATGTGCATAAATTACATCTCATCGAGAACAACCTGACCGGTTACGGGTCATATAAAGGCAGCAGAGTTGAAATAAATCCGGGGCGTCCAGCTCTGGCAAACGCGGCTCTTGGACAGCAGGGAGTTATGTTATCGCCGCTGCAACTAACATCTCTGGTAGCAACCATAGCATCTAATGGAAAATACCGGACACCCTCAATTGTTAAATATTATATTGATCGTGAGGGAAGAAGACAAAATATTAATGTACCTGCTCCCCGGCAGGTTATTATGCCGGCTACAGCAGAAAAGATCAGAAGCCTGATGGAACAGACTGTATTGGAGGGGACCGGTAAAACTGCTTATAGCAGTAAAGTAAAGGTTGCTGGTAAGACTGCGACCAGTCAAACCGGCAAATATTTAGAAGAAAAGGAAGTTCTTAATACCTGGTTTGCAGGTTATTTCCCGGCGGAGAATCCCCGTTATGCTATCGTAATACTGGTTGAAGAAGGCAGCTCAGGTGCAGCTAGTGCGGCGCCTGTCTTTAAGGAAATAACCGAAGGGATTCTTAAGATTTATGTCAATTAGTTTATCTGCATGCTGGCAACCGAAACGTATATAGCACAAATTAACAAGCGTTTCCCCGGTGTTACAATTTATAATGCAGTTATTGCTCCTGGAACCATAAAAACAAAAAACGCCTGACTAAAATTAGTCAGGCGTTTTTAAAAGTTTAAATCAGGCTTGAGACAATCGATCAATTGAACTTGCTACTGTAACCAGACCGTCCAAAAAGCTATCCTGAGAGACCCCTAACTCTTTGCGCAGAAAATTATTAAATGATTCCCCGTGTTGATAAACTTTTTGTGCTAAATCACGACCTTTATCAGTCAGAAACAATCTTATAACCCTGCGATCCTGGGAACACAAACGCCGTTCCACCAGTTTTTCCCGTTCCAGTTTATCCACCATGGTAGTTAATGAAGAGTTCTCTATCTGAGCCCGGTTACCAATTTCAGAAAGGGTTGAACCATCATTCTCCATTAAAGTAAATAAAACAAACGATTGAGCCAGATTCAAACCGAAACGGTCCAGTTCAGTTCCGATAAACTTTTCAACCTTTTTCATTGTTGCCTTCAAAGTATAACAAACGAAAGTAGTGTAATCTTCCACAGTTAATTCACGCCTTCCCCCCATTTTCTCTTTTTTATCATGAACAATAAACCGATAAGTGTCAAATCGCAAAAATTAATAAAATTACATCATACAGCCAATATACTAAGAATCTGACCAGTATTTAAAGTAATTTGCGTTTAAGAATATACTAATGAGAAATATACTGCTGTAATATAAATATTCTGAAAATAATCTTTGACCAATATTGACTATTAACTATTGGGGTATTATAATTCTGATTAGGAAGACATACCAAAAAGGAAAATTACAAAGAATGAAAACGACTAATTTTGACCAATAGTCTTCCGCTTGACTTTATTTGATTAAATAAGGAGGTTTTATAATGGCAAAAGCTCTGGGGATTGATTTGGGAACTACAAATTCAGTAGTGGCAATTATTGAAGCCGGCAAACCGGAAGTTATTACTAATGCCGAGGGCGCCCGTACCACTCCATCTGTAGTTGCATATAAAGGTGATGAGCGTCTGGTTGGTCAGATAGCTAAACGTCAAGGGGCTCTGAATCCGGAAAATACATTTTATTCAATTAAGAGATTTATGGGCAGAAGGTTTTCCGAGGTCGGAGATGAACGTAATCTGGTGCCATATACGGTAGTAAGCGACAGCAATGATGCAGTTCGTTTTAAAGTAAATGAAAATCTAATTGCACCGGAGGAAATATCAGCCATGGTACTTAAAAAATTGGCTGATGATGCTTCCCGTTATATTGGAGAAAAAATTACTGATGTAGTTATAACCGTACCTGCTTACTTTAATGATGCTCAGCGCCAGGCGACCAAGGACGCCGGACGAATTGCCGGGCTTAATGTTTTACGCATTATTAACGAACCAACTGCGGCAGCCTTGGCTTACGGATTGGATAATAAGAGCAACGAGACCATTCTGGTATTTGACCTGGGGGGCGGCACGTTTGATGTTTCCATTCTTGAAGTAGGGGAAGGCGTATTCGAGGTTAAATCCACCAATGGAGATACCCATTTAGGTGGAGATAACTTTGATAAACGAATTGTGGATTGGCTGGCGGATGAATTCAAAAAAGATTATGGCATAGATCTGCGTAAAGATAAGCAATCCTTGCAGCGTTTAACTGAAGCAGCGGAAAAAGCCAAAGTTGAGCTATCCAGTGTAATGGAAACCCAGATTAGTCTGCCGTTTATAACTGCTGATGCAGAAGGACCCAAACATTTGGACATGAAGCTAACCCGGGCCAAGTTGGAAAACTTGATCCATGATTTGATTGAGAGTTTGCGTCAGCCGGTCGAGAATGCTTTGAAGGATGCCCGTCTTACCAAACAGGATATTGATGAAGTTATCCTGGTAGGTGGTTCTACACGCGTTCCGGCGGTACAAAAACTGGTCAGGGAATTAACCGGCAAGGACCCTCATATGGGAGTAAATCCTGATGAAGTGGTAGCGGTAGGAGCGGCTATTCAGGCGGGGGTTCTGTCCGGACAGGTGAAAGATGTAGTATTGCTGGATGTTACTCCGCTTTCTTTAGGAGTTGAAACCATGGGCGGAATAATGACTAAAATTATTGAACGCAATACCACTATTCCGGTGCGGCGCAGTGAAGTATTTTCCACTGCTGAGGATAACCAGCCGGCCGTGGACATTAATGTTTTGCAGGGTGAAAGAGAATTAGCCCGCGACAACCGTTCGCTGGGGCAGTTTAAGTTGGATGGTATTCCCCCGGCATTAAGGGGTATTCCGCAGATTGAAGTTACTTTTGATATAGATGCCAACGGTATTTTAAAGGTGAGTGCCAAAGATAAATCCAGCGGCAAGGAGCAGACAGTTACGATAAGCAATTCTTCCAATCTGGATAAATCTGAAATTGACCGTATGATTGATGAGGCTGCACGTCATAGTGAAGAAGACAAAAAACGCCGCCAGGAAGCTGAGACGCGTAATCATGCTGATAGTATTTGCTATAATGCCAATCGTCAGCTGGAAGCACGCGGTAATGCTGTAAGTGCAGCAGACCGGGAGAGAATACAGGCTATGACTGACAAACTTCGTCAGAATCTGGAGCAGCAGGCCGATATAAGTGAAATAGAAAAACTGGCTCAGGAACTGGAAGAAGCCGTAAACTCACTGGAGATGGTTAATCCGGGTGGTGGACAAAGTACCGATGAAGAAGTATTTGATGCCGAATTTGATGAAAACTAATCCCGATGGGGGTCAGGAGGCTATGAGAAAATGGCAGTAACTTTTCGTGACTATTACGAAATATTAGGCGTCAATCGCGATGCTGATGAGAAAAAAATTAAAGCCGCTTACAGGAAACTGGCCCGCAAATGGCATCCTGACCTTCATTCCGGAAAGGATAAGGATAAGGCGGAAGAAAAATTTAAAGAAATTAATGAAGCTTATGAAGTTTTAAGTGACAGTGAAAAACGGGCCAAATATGACCGTCTGGGCAGCAACTGGCGCAACGGCGACCAGTTTGACCCTGGGGATATGGGCAGCAGCTATTACTACAGCTCAGACTTTAACCCCCAGGATTTTCAGGGATTCAGCGACTTCTTTGCCAGTGTTTTTGGCGGCAGCCCGGGTGGTAAACGCGCGACCAGTTTTTATGAGGGCCCTATGCGGGGACAGGATATCGAAAGCGAAATAGAAATTACGCTGGAAGAAGCTTATCACGGCGGCAGCAAATCATTGCGTCTGTCAGCCGGCAGTGTTTGTCCCCAGTGTTCCGGTCGGGGTATAACCCAGCGCAGTATATGCAGTCGTTGCGGCGGTACCGGTTCCATTCCATCCACACGGACAGTGGAAGTAAAAATACCTCCGGGAGTCATTGAAGGCAGCACTATTCGCCTGAAAGGACAGGGAGGAGAAGGCACTGGCGATGGACCGCGGGGAGACCTGTATTTAAAAGTGCATTTATTACCGCACCCGGTATTTACTGTCAAAGGCCGGGATATTGAAACTGAAATCAATCTGCGTCCCGATCAGGCAGTTTTGGGTGATAAAGTAACTGTTCCCACGCTGGAACGTTCAGTAAATCTGACCATACCGCCGGGGACGTTCAGTGGTCGTCGCCTGCGATTAAAGGATAAAGGTCTGCCGGCCCGTGATGGCAGCCATGGAGACCAGTATGTCAAAATAAACATAAATATTCCCGCCAATATCAGCGAGGATGAAAAAGAGTTATACCGGAAAATCCGGGAAATCTATGAAAAGTAGGGGTGTATGATGAAATTAGTAAGAATTGTATATCCACAGGATCAGTGGCTTCCCATTTCCCGGTTGCAGATTCATCCGCAAATAGTGGATATTTTAGTGGAATTGGGAGTACTGGAAATAGTTGATGAACAGGTTAATCAGACTTCATTACAGCGTTTGAATAAAATAATGCGGCTTAAAGACTCTCTGGGAGTTAATCTCAATGGAGCTATTCTGATTGCTGATTTATTAGACCGCATTGACGAACTTGAGGAACAGGTTCGTCAATTAAAAGAATTGAGGTGATTATATGAACATGGAAAAACTTACGCAAAAATCGCGTCAGGCGTTTATGGATGCCCAGCAAATAGCAGCGGAAAAACATCACCAGGAAGTGGGAGGCAAACATCTTCTGGCAGCACTGCTGGCCCAGGAGGGGGGCGTAACCCCGCGTATTCTGGAGCAATCTGGCGCCAATATAAGTGTTTTTATTAATAGTTTGAATCAGTTACTGGGTAAAATCCCGTCCGTATATGGCTATGACGGTCAGGTGTATAT
>JAQVWB010000028.1 GCA_028698695.1 Syntrophomonadaceae bacterium
ATTAATGATAATCACAAAGTCCCCCGTATCAATATGGGGGGTATAGGTCGGTTTATGTTTTCCCCTCAGGATGGAGGCCACTTCTGAAGAGAGTCGACCAAGAGTCTGGCCGCTGGCATCAATTATATACCAGGCGCGGTCAACCTCTGTCGGTTTCGCCATATACGTTTTCACGATGTTCCCTCCTGTACTTACGATACATCTATCTCATCGGGACCTGCTAACGGGGCAGGAAGCAGGCCTGCCTTTAGAGACTACCCTAATATTCTATCGAAAATGTATGTTGCTTGTCAATAAATTCCCGTTTTAAAGTATGATTATTCGCCGTAAAAAACTTTTTGCAGGTATAATCCCTGAGGAGGCGCGGTCGGACCGGCCATTATTCTTTCTCCGGAAATTAACATTTGCTGTACGGTACCGGGCGGGAAACTGTGCCGTCCGATTTCCAGCATGGTGCCTGCTATTATCCTTACCATATTGTATAAAAAGCCATTAGCTGATATTTCCAGAGTCAAAAAAGGTTGTTCCTGCTTCCAGAAACAATGAATAATTTCGCGTTCATATCCTTTGACCGAGCTGCCGCTGGCACAGAAAGCCTGGAAATTATGCCGGCCAATAAAATATTTACATGCGGTTTGCATGGCTTCCAGGTCCAAGTCCTCATAGTTTAGCAAGGCATATTTACGGTAAAATGTGCTTCCGGCTCGTTGACGATATATCTTGTAAATATAATTTTTGCTAATAGCATCAAACCGGGGATGAAAATCATGCCGGGTTGATGAACTGTTGATTATTCTAATATCAGCCGGCAATACGCTGTTTAAGGCAAATTGCCATTTATCTGGCGGGATGCTGGAGTCGGTATCAAATGCAATTACCTGACCCAGAGCATGTACTCCGCTATCGGTTCTCCCCGCTGATATGAGCCGTACCGGCTTTCCGGTCAGTTTTTGTATACTGCTTTCTATTTCCGCCTGAATGGTGTGGGCGTTAGGCTGGATTTGAAAACCATGATAGTTGCTGCCGTCGTATTCAATTATCATTTTAATTCGATGCATATTATTCTCCTTAGAGGATTAGAACTACCGCAGCAGCCACCACTGTAAATAGTCCATAATCACTTAACGCCAGTTTTTGCTGATAAAGATGGGTACGATGTCCTCCCGCCTCATAACCCCGGTCTTCCATAGCTTCGGCCAGGTAGGCGGCTCTTTGCATGGCTCCCCGTAGTAAAGGAACTATGATAGCTATTATTCTTTTAGTTCCTGACAACAGGTTTCCGCTGCGCAAATTAGCCCCCCGGGTAGTTTGAGCTCTTTGTATTCTGACGGTTTCTTCCCCCAGCAGAGGAATAAAGCTTAGGCTAAGAGTCATTATCATTAACAGTTCGTGTAACGGTAAACCTATTCGCCGCAGAGGGTGGAGCAGGGTTTCCAGACTGTTGGTTAATTGCACCGGCCGGGTAGTAGCCGTCAACCATCGGGCTAACAGAAGTATGCCCGTTATACGCATGAATAGTCCCATAGCACCCGCTATTCCCTGCTGCGTAATAATTAACGGGGAATGACCGATTAAATAATCTCCTGGAGTGAGAAATAATTGAATGGCAGCCGTAATTAATATAATCAGCACAAAAGGCCGCAGATCCTGCCAGTAATGATATAATGGCACGCGGCTGGCTGCCACCAGAATCAGGATCATGCTAACAATTATAATAAGTCCCCACGGGTAGGGCGCTTTAAAGCTGGCTAATCCCAGCAAAATGGTTACCAATAGTTTGGTTCGGGGGTCCAGGCGATGAATTGGTGAATCGAGCGGCAAGTATTGGCCCATGCGCAGACCCATTCTATTCCTCTCCCTTCTTATCCCGAATTCGGGTCGCAATTTTTCGGTAAATCTCGTCAGAATCGGCGGTAATTCCAGACCATTCCCCGCCTGCTTTGGCCAGATGCTGAATTAATTCCAGACTGACAGGTAACTCGATTTCGGCCTGTTGTAATATGTGCGCAATTGATAAGGCCGATTGAGATGAAAAGTCGGTTATTAATCGCCCCGATTTCAGTATTAAATAACGGTTAAATAATGGCAGCAATCTATCCGGTTTATGAGCTACTATCAGCATAGTTGTGCCACGTTGCTGGTTTATGTTATGTAAACATTCTATTACTGCCGTAGCAGCTTCATAATCCAAACCTGCCAGGGGTTCATCCAGTAATAAATAGCGCGGCTGCATAGCCAGAACTCCGGCTATGGCTACGCGTCGTTTTTCTCCACTACTAATATTATCCGTATATCGTTCTAAAAATTCCTCCGGTTTTAAACCAACACTTTGCATAGCCTGATAAACAGCCGTCTGTAATTTTTTCCCTGTCAAGCCCTGGTTTTTGGGTCCAAAGGCTATCTCATCATATATGTTCAATTCAAATACTTGCTGTTCCGGAAACTGGAAGAGCATACCGATTTGCCCATCATAGCCACCCGGAAGCTTTATGGTTCTGCTATCGAGTTTTACTGTGCCCCGGTCCGGTTTTACAAGTCCGGCCATAATTTGCAGCAAAGTAGTTTTGCCGGCGCCTTCCGGTCCCAATAGTGCTGCTATTTCCCCTTCATGAAGCGAAAAGCTTATATTGTTCAGTACCTGTTTTTTGAATACTCCCTCCGCTTGCCAGGAGAATGAAACCTGTTCTAAAGTAATGGGCATAATATCTCCACCAATGTATTCAGATCAGTAATGTCTGTAGGTATGGCTGTTCCTGCTGTCTGGTTTATGTTTTGAATAATCCTCGTTATTTGAAGCAGCTCCAGACCCATTTCCTCAATCAACTGTAGTTGCGATAATAGCTGCCGGGGAGTAGATAATAATTTTAATTCTCCCCGTTCAAGAATTGCTACCCGGTCTGCCCACCAGATGTCTTCCAGGTTTTGCGTTATCAACACCAATGTGGTAGCTTGCTTACGGTTTATTTCCAGCAGTAAGTTAATGATTTCGGTTCGTCCCTGCCGGGATAACATGTCCAGGGATTCATCTATAATCATTCCGGCAGGTTGCATGGCCAGCATGCCAGCAAGGGCAATACGCTGTTTTTGCCCTCCGGACAAAAGATAAGGAGGATATGCAGCATAATCCTCCATTGATACCAGGTTAAGAGCAGTATCAACTCTTTTTCTTATGTCACTGGGGGAAAGCCCCAAATTTTCAGGCCCAAATGCTATGTCTTCTTCCACTATATTGGATACAAAACCGTGGTCCGGCATGGCTCCCAGCAAAGATACCTGTTGGCGAATAATTCTGCGATTTTCTGCTTGTCGGGAATTAAGCCCGTTTACCGTCAGGTTACCTGCATCAGGTACCAGGCTGGCATTCATCAGCCTGGCCAGAGTGGATTTCCCGGAGCCGTTTTTGCCCAGAACGACCAGCTTTTCCCCCGCTTCTACAGTCAGGGTAATATTTTTTATTACCGGACTAATACTGTTTGTATAGGTGTAACTAACCTGGTCCAGCCTGATCATGTTACTAGTCCACTAATTCGATTATCACCATCGGGGCACCGTCACCCTTGCGGAATCCAGTTTTAATTATTCGTGTATATCCACCCGAACGGTCACTGTAGCGATCTGCCAGTTTCGTAAATACTTTGTATACCACATCATCACTCATCAGGTATGCCTGAGCCTGACGTCTGGAATGCAGGTCTCCCCGTTTTCCCAGAGTAATCATTTGATCAGCCAGGCGTCTGATGTCTTTGGCTTTGGTTTCGGTAATAGTTATCTTCTCTGCATCCAACAGTGAGGTAACTGTATTTCTAAGCATAGCTTTACGATGATCGCTTCTCAGTCCAAATCTGCGATAGCCCACTACCTTTTCCTCCCTCCTAGTCTTCCGGTTTCTTGAAACCCAGTTCAAGTTCTTTTAGCTTGCGTTCAATCTCTTCCAGAGATTTTTGTCCCAGGTTACGGATTTTACTCATTTCTTCCCGGGTTTTCTCAATAAGGTCACCAACGGTATTAATGTTGGCTCGCTTCAACCCATTGGAAGCACGCACTGATAGTTCCAGTTCCTCGATGGACATCTCCAGAACTTTGTCTTTCTTTTCCTCTTCTTTTTCCACCAAAATTTCCACTTCAGCATAGGTGTCATCAATTTCAGTAAATAGCTTGAGGTATTCTATTAAGATTTGTGCTGATAAACTGACTGATTCCTCGGGACTTATACTGCCGTTGGTCCAAACTTCCAGAGTAAGGCTGTCATAGTCAGTTCTTTTACCCACCCGGGCATTATCAACTGTATAGTTGACTCTGGTCACCGGTGTATATATCGAGTCAATCGGGATTAAACCCACAATATCCTCGCTTTTGTTCGGTTGTTGATCAGCAGGTACATAACCACGTCCCCGTTCAACCGTTAACTCCATGACCAGCTTGGCATCTTTATCCAGTTTGGCAATATGCATTTCCGGATTAAGTATTTCCACCTCAGCATCCTGTTCAATACAACTTGCGGTTACATCACCCGGACCAGTTTGTTCCAGATGAATTATTTTACGCTCGTTGCCATCGTAGCGTAAAACCATGCGTTTAATATTAAGAATGATTTCGGTGGTATCTTCCACTATGTTGGGAATGGAAGAAAACTCATGCAGCACTCCATCAATTTTAATGGAGCTGACTGCCGCACCTGGCAGTGAAGATAAGAGTACTCTGCGTAAAGAGTTACCCAGGGTGGTCCCATATCCTCTTTCCAGGGGTTCAATGACAAACTTGCCGTAGTTGGAATCCGAATCTTTTTCTACACATTCAATGCGCGGTTTTTCCATCTCTAGCATGCAATTATCTCCTCCTTTGTGTTAGAGGTGTGTATATTTATCTGGAGTACAGTTCAACGATAAGCTGCTCGTTTACAGCTGTATCTATCTGCTCGCGTACCGGATATGCCAGCACACTGCCAGTCAGGTTCTCTACATCTACTGTTAACCATTCCGGAGGAGTCTTGTATGCTGCTTGATCTTTAAGTTCTTGAAATTTGGGCGAATCCTTGATAGTATCCCGTACCTGAATTACATCCCCCACCCTGACCAGCATGGAAGGGATGTTGGCTTTTTTCCCATTCATTGTGAAATGGCCATGGTTAACCAATTGTCTGGCTTCTTTTCTGGAACTGGCAAAACCTAAACGGTATACCACATTATCCAGACGCCGTTCCAAAAGTATCAGCAAATTGGACCCGGTGATTCCCTGCTGACGATCTGCTTTTTTAAAATAGTTACGGAATTGTTTTTCCAACAGTCCATATATGCGTTTGGTCTTTTGCTTTTCTCTCAGCTGTAATCCATATTCACTGGTTTTGGGTCTGCGACCCTGACCATGCGCTCCCGGTGGGTAAGCGCGTCTCTCTACTGAGCACTTTTCTGAGTAGCAACGGTCCCCTTTGAGAAAGAGTTTTTCTCCTTCCCGGCGACATTGCCGGCAAACCGAATCAGTATATCTTCCCACTTTATACCACTACCTCCTTAAACCCTTCTTCTTTTCGGTGGTCTGCAACCGTTATGCGGAATAGGGGTAACATCTTTGATTACACTGACTTCCAATCCGGCGGCCTGTAGAGAACGGATAGCCGCTTCACGACCGGCTCCAGGTCCCTTTACATAGCATTCCACTTCTTTTAAGCCATGCTCCATGGCTGCCCGGGCAGCAGTTTCAGCCGCTTGCTGAGCAGCATACGGAGTGCTCTTACGAGAGCCTTTGAACCCGGATGTTCCAGCACTTGCCCAGGCGATAGCATTTCCATGTCGATCGGTTATGGAAATAATTGTATTGTTAAATGTCGACTTGATATGAGCTATTCCATGTTCAATATTTTTCTTTTCGCGTCTTTTTACTCTGGTCGTCGCTGTCTTTTTTGCCACCTAATTAAACCTCCTTATACCGGCTATTTCTTTTTGCCGCCCGCAGTACGCTTCGGTCCTTTGCGAGTGCGCGCATTGGTTTTGGTTTTTTGTCCGCGAACCGGCAAGCCACGACGATGGCGCAGACCTCTGTAACAACCTAAATCCATTAGTCTTTTTATATCCATACTGACCTGTCTGCGCAGATCACCTTCAACCTGGAAGCTTTTTTCAATAATATCCCTGAGTCTTGCTACTTCTTCCTCGGTAAGATCTTTGACCCTGGTGTCAGGATTTATACCTGCCTGTTCCAGGATTTTCCGTGAAGAAGGTCTCCCTATGCCAAATATATAAGTAAGGGATATTTCAACTCGTTTTTCCCGGGGTAAGTCAACTCCTGCAATTCTCGCCAAACTCGTTCACCTCCCGTTTTATTAACCCTGCACCTGTTTGTGCTTGGGATTTTCACATATTACCATTACTTTTCCGTTACGTTTGATAACTTTACACTTTTCACACATTGGTTTTACCGATGGTTTTACCTTCAAAATACTTACCTCCTTAAATGCCTTGAGGACTCCTTATTTGAAACGGTATGTGATTCTGCCGCGGCTTAAATCGTATGGTGATAATTCTACCATAACCTTGTCACCGGGCAGTATTTTGATAAAATTCATTCGCATTTTGCCAGATATGTGAGCGAGGACCTTATGGCCGTTCTCAAGTTCTACCTTGAACATAGCGTTTGGCAGTGGTTCCAAAACCTTACCTTCAACTTCGATAACGTCATCCTTAGCCATTTATTAGACCCCCTTCCCGTTTAATTGTCTGGCTTCCTGTATCCGTTTCAGTTCTTTCTTGATAATGTTATTGCCGGGTATTTCACCTTTATCCAGGTATGCCTTTACCTCTGTGGCATATAAGACGGTAAGGCTCAAATGTTTCAGGTTCTTTACCTTGGGATTCTCAATTTTTCGAATATCTCCGTCAGCAATCAGAACCAGTTTATCATTAATGGTCTTTACTATAACAAACATTCTGTCTTTATCCCGGCCAGTCTTTGAAAATACTACTCTGCCAGTTAAGTCATTCAAAAGGCCACCTCCATTACCGTAGGGTGAGTATTTCCGGACCATGCTCAGTTACGGCTATGGTATGTTCAAAATGAGCTGAGTATTCTCCGTCCTGCGTTACAACTGTCCATTCGTCCGGTTTGGTTACTACCTTGAAGGTTCCTATATTAAGCATTGGTTCAATAGCCAAGGTCATACCCTGTTTTAAGGTAGGTCCCCGATCCTGCCTCCCATAATTTGGTATAGGCGGATCTTCGTGCATTTTTTCACCAATACCATGACCCACGAATTCTCTTACTACCGAAAAGCCGTACTTCTCAGCATGTGTTTGAATGGCATTGGAGACCATCCCCAGTCGATGGCCAATAACTGCCTGTTCGATTCCCTTCATAAGCGCTTCTTCAGTTATCTGAATAAGTTTAGCCGCTCGCGGATGCACTTCACCAACTGGAACCGTTATCGCAGAATCACCGGCAAATCCATCAACTAATACACCAAAATCTATACTGAGAATGTCGCCTTCTCTCAGGACCCTGCTCCCGGGAATCCCATGTACTACTTCTTCATTAATGGAAGCACATATAGCACCGGGAAAAGGTCTCCCCCCACGTGGGTTGGGATAGTTTTTGAATACCGGGATAGCCCCTCTTTTCAGGCATTCCTCTTCGGCCAGAGCATTTAATGCTCCGGTTGTGACTCCAGGCTCGATTTTAGCTTCCAACAGGCTCAGAATCCGGGCTACAACTTCCCCGGCCTGCCTCATCCTGGCCAATTCAGCAGCAGTTTTCAAGGTTATCATCTACAGGCGCTCCAGAATATTTTTAATATCGGCAAATACTTCACGTGTTTCCCGATCACCCCTTAATGTATGCAGTACACCTTTATTCTCATAATAGGCCAGCAACGGGGCAGTTTGTTCACTATATACTTCCAGGCGCTTGCGGGCAGTTTCTTCCTGATCATCACTGCGTTGGGTCAGTGACCCTCCACATATGTCACATACACCTGTTTGTGACGGAGGATTAAATTCCAGGTTATAAATAGCTTTACATTCTTTACAGCTTATTCTGCCTACCACTCTGCGTACCAGTAATTCCGTTGGCACCGTGATATTAATAGCAGTGTCAATTTTTTTATGCAGCCGCTCAAGAACTTTGTCCAGCGCCTCAGCCTGAATGGTGGTGCGGGGGAATCCATCCAGCAGAAATCCCTGGTCGCAATCGGCCTGGGCCAGTCTTTCTTCTACTATGCCGATGGTGACTTCATCAGGTACCAGTTTACCTTCATCCATATACTTCTTGGCTTCTTTTCCTAACGGGGTCTGATTTTGAACCGCTTCGCGGAACATATCACCGGTTGATATATGCGGTATTGGAAAGGCAACCTTTATAATCTCTGCCTGGGTGCCTTTGCCTGCTCCCGGTGGACCCATGAGTATAACGTTCACGGTATCATCTCCTATTTTACAAAACCTTCGTAACTGCGTAATAACAAGTGCGACTCGATCTGTTTCATGGTATCCAGGGCTACACCTACGACAATTAATAATGCCGTCCCGCCAAACCACATACTGGTAACTCCCGTCAAACTAATGATGAAGTTCGGCATTACCGCAATTAACGCCAGAAACACACCGCCAGCCAGCGTCAGTCTCGATAATACTTTGTCAATGTATTCAGCGGTAGGTCGGCCTGGACGGATACCAGGAACAAAACCACCATATTTCTTTATATTCTCAGCTACATCCATGGGATTAAAAATAATTGCCACATAAAAGTAGGTAAAGAATACAATTAACAACGCATAAAACAGATTATAAGCAAAACTTCCAAAGTTAAAATATTGATTTAACAGTATATTAAATTTTGATGTCTGCGGCATCCATGAAGCTATGGTTGCTGGAAACATCATTAACGACATAGCAAATATTATGGGAATAACCCCGGCAGCATTGACTTTAAGCGGCAGGAAGGTGCTTTGCCCTCCATACAGTTTGCGTCCTACTACCCGTTTGGCATATTGGATCGGTAATCTTCTCTGTCCTTCGTTTACCGCGATAATTGCAGCTATAATTGCCAGTGCCAGTACGATGAACATAAGAATGTTAAGATAGCCGATAATGCCTCCTACCAGTTCCTGACCTATTCCTGATATCTGAGACGGTAACCGGGATACGATACCGGCGAAGATTATAAGCGATATCCCATTGCCGATTCCTTTTTCGGTAATCATCTCACCTATCCACATCAGGAAAGCCGTTCCGGCAGTTAATGAAATAGCAATTGTCATATAGGATACAAAGCCCGGGTCATAAATAGCCCCACTTCTTCCCAGTGCAATTGACATGCCAACTGCCTGAATAAATCCCAGCACTACCGTTCCATAACGAACATACTGAGCAATAATCTTGCGGCCTTCATCCCCTTCTTTGGATAGCTGTTCCAGACGGGGAATTACTACCTGCAATAATTGCATAATAATTGAAGCATTGATATAAGGAGTTATGCTCATGGCAAATACGCTGAATCGCTTGAAAGCTCCCCCGGAAATAATATCAAAGAACCCGAACAATTGACCAGTCATCAGTTGCTGCATTGCATCGGCATTAATTCCAGGTACTGGTATATGAGCCCCGACTCTGAATATCAACAACATCATTAGGGTAAACAGCAGTTTAGTTCTTAAATCACTTACTTTAAATGCCTGTTGAAAAGTATTTAGCATTAGATCACCTCAGCCTTGCCGCCTCGGGCAGTAATTTTTTCCTCTGCCTGCTTGCTAAAACGGTGAGCTTTAATCGTTACTTTTCTTTCCAGGTCACCATCACCTAAAACCTTTACTTCGTTTTTCAGGTTTTTAATTAATCCAGCCTGTTGAAGTAATTCCAAAGTTACTTCTGTGCCTTCTTCAAAGACATTAAAGTCTTTTACATTAACAATCGAATATTCTTTTTTGAAAATATTAGTGAAGCCGCGCTTGGGCAGACGTCTTTGCAAAGGCATTTGTCCACCTTCAAAACCAGGTCTCACTCCTCCACCGGAGCGGGATTTCTGTCCCTTGTGTCCGCGGGTTGAGGTCTTTCCGTGTCCGGAACCAGTTCCTCTGCCAACCCGTTTAGTGCGTTTATTTGCACCAGGTGGAGATTGTAGTTCATGCAGTCTCACGCCCTAACCTCCTTTTGTTAGTCAATCTCTTCAATAGTAAGAAGGTGATTTACTTTGTTAAGCTGACCCCGAAGTTGTTCGCTGTCTTCTTTTATCAGGGTCTGTTGTAATTTACTAAAACCTAGAGATTTTATGGTTTTTTTCTGAGTCTCGGGACAACCAATGGTACTTTTGCTCCAGGTTACTTTTAGCTGCTTGGCCACGTGGTTACCTCCCTAGTTCATTATCTCGTCAACAGTTTTACCCCGCTGTCTTGCTACTTCTTCAGCCCGCTTCAGGTTCTTTAAGCCCTCCATCGTGGCGTGCACCATATTATTGGAGTTTGCTGATCCCAGGTTCTTGGTAAGAATATCTTTGATACCAGCTGCTTCCAGAACTGCACGCACCGGGCCACCGGCAATAACTCCAGTACCGGGAGAAGCCGGCTTAAGAAGTACCTGTCCAGCGCCAAATACACCAATAATGGTATGGGGTATGGTTCTTTCCTGTATCAAAGGAATCTCGATCATATTCTTCTTGGCATTTTCAACTGCTTTGCGTATTGCTTCCGGTACTTCATTGGCTTTGCCTTTACCGGTACCAACATTGCCCTGACCATCGCCCACTACTACCAGAGCACTAAAGCTGAATCTGCGTCCGCCTTTTACAACTTTAGCCACTCTGCGAATGTTAACCACTTTTTCTATTAATTCGGGGCCAGTCTGTTCCCTTTCAAACATCATTTCCCTCCTAGCTTACTGAATTCACTTTAGAACTGCAGTCCCTTTTCTCTCGCCGCGTCTGCTAATGCCGCAACACAACCATGGTATTTGTAGCCACTACGATCAAAGACTACCTCGGTAATGCCCTTTTCCTGTGCTTTCTGAGCAATTCTCATACCTACTTCCTTTGCAGCATCAATATTGGTGCGGGAAGGGAGATCTTTAAGGTCTTTTTCCAGGGTTGAAGCAGTCGCCAAGGTTATTCCCTTTTGATCATCAATAATCTGAGCGTATATATGATTCAAACTTTTATAAACGCACAGCCGTGGAACTTCCCCGGTACCGGAGATTTTTCTGCGAATTCTGCTATGCTTACCCTGTCTGAGTGAATTCTTGCTGGCCTTTTTAATCAATGCGGTCACTCCCTTCCTGAATTATTTACCGCCAGCTTTGCCAGCTTTGCGACGGATGACTTCGTTCTCATATTTTATGCCCTTGCCTTTATAAGGTTCAGGCTTACGAATTGCGCGAATATGTGCCGCAGTATTACCCACCAGCTGTTTATCGATACCTTTAATGGTAATTTTGGTTACTGCCGGTACTTCAAATTGAATTCCTGCGGGTGGATCTATTTCAACTGGATGTGAAAAGCCTATGTTAATAACCAGTTTTTCACCCTGCAATTGTGCACGGTATCCAACGCCAACTAATTCCAGCTTTTTTTCAAACCCGTTACTTACGCCTTCTACCATGTTAGCTATCAGAGAACGGGCCAGTCCATGATACGACCTGAGCATTTTGCTGTCATCAGGCCGATTCACCAGAATGTTACCATCCTCTTTAACGATGGTAATACCTTCCGGAATAACCTGGGTCAATGAACCCTTTGGTCCTTTTACAGCCACCAGATTTCCGTCTACGGTAACTTCTACACCCTGGGGTAGACTGATGGGCTTTCTACCAATTCTTGACATTGTCTATCCCTCCTTCAGCTACCAGATGTAACAGATGACTTCGCCGCCCAGGCCTTCTTTGCGGGCCTTTTTGTCCGTCATTAGTCCCCGGGAAGTTGAAATAACCGCTGTTCCCAGACCACCAAGTACTCTGGGTACCTCATCTTTTTTAACATAGACCCGCAAACCGGGTTTGCTGATACGCTTAATTCCGGTAATTACTTTTTGCTTGTTGGATCCATATTTGAGGTATACGCGTATTACCCCCTGCTTGTCATCTTCAATATATTCGTATTCTTTGATGTACCCTTCCTGTTTCATGATATCAGCAATTGATAACTTAACCTTGGAACTGGGCACCTCAACGGTTTCATGCATGACCATATTACCGTTTCTGATTCTGGTCAGGAAATCGGCTATGGGATCAGTCATGACCATATCTTATACCTCCTTTGCAGCCTACCAGCTTGATTTGGTTACGCCGGGCAACTCGCCCCGGTGGGCCATTTCTCTAAAGCAAATCCGGCACATCCCAAATTTACGCATGTATGCTCTGGGCCGGCCACATATTTTGCAGCGGTTGTACTCACGAACTTCATACTTCTGGGGCCGTTTCTGTTTAGCAATAAGTGCTTTTTTGGCCACGGAAATGATACCTCCTTATCTAAATGGCATACCCATGCTTCTCAGTAATTCTCTAGCTTCTTCATCGGTTTTGGCCGTGGTAACTATGTTGACTTCCAGACCACGGATTTTATCAATTTTATCGTACTCGATCTCCGGGAATATGGTTTGTTCTTTAATACCCAGGGAGAAGTTACCCCTGCCATCAAATGCTTCCGGAGATATTCCTCTAAAGTCTCTTACGCGAGGCAGAGAAAGATTAATTAATCTATCCAAAAAATCATACATCCTGTCTCCCCGCAGTGTAACCTTGCAGCCAATTGGCATACCTTCACGAAGCTTAAAGCCCGCTATGGACCTTTTAGCTCGCGTAACCACCGGTTTTTGTCCGGATATGATGGTTAAATCGTTTACTGCTCCGTCTAAAGCCTTGGGATTTTGAATGGCTTCACCAACACCTATGTTGATTACTACTCTTTCAATCCCTGGGACTTGCATAACGTTTTTGTATTGAAATTTTTCCATCATTTTTGGCGTTATTTCGTTTTTATAGAGCTCATACAGCCTAGCCATGTAGTAACTAAGCCTCCCTTCCAGAGTATTTAATCAATTACTTCAGAGCAGTGTTTACATACTCTTACTTTTTCATCATTGCTCAGTA
>JAQVWB010000029.1 GCA_028698695.1 Syntrophomonadaceae bacterium
ATATGAAAAAGCCTTTTTGGCTTTTTCATTTTATTAGTCGGAAATATCATCCGGCAACAGGGGGGCAGGGTGTGTTTAAGAAACTGCTGATAATTGCATTGGTGATTGGGTTTTTGATAGTTAACTGGGAAGGAGTGGTTTGGGCAGCAGAAAAAAATACCGACAGTAAGCCAATTATTATTGATCGGACGGATTATCCGGTACTTTATATAAGCAGGCCAAATTTACAGGGGGAAGCTGTATGGATTGCCCAAGCCAGACTTCAGGAATTAGGCTTTGAGGTGGAAAAGAATGGCCAATATAATCTGTCTACTGCCAGGGCGGTCAGGCTGTTTCAAACTGCTAATGGCTTAAAAGAGGACGGTATAATAAATAAGGAAGTGTGGGAAATGTTACAGCAGGGGCAGGGCGAGGAGGCTTGTCTGGCCGGAGAGCAGAATAATAACGAGACTCATAAGGTGGCCATTGTTATTGATGTGAATGAACGCAGTCTGGTATTATATGAGGATTATAAGGAAAAGGCCCGCTTTTCGGTAGCTGTAGGGAAATCATCTACTCCTACCCCTCTGGGAGAATGGAAAGTAGTTCATAAATCATTAAACTGGGGAAATGGATTTGGTACCAGATGGATGGGGTTGAATGTTCCCTGGGGTATTTATGGAATACATGGTACTAATAAGCCAGGTTCGATTGGTTCTTATGCTTCCCATGGTTGTATACGCATGTTCAACCGTGATGTGGAAAAATTATATCCCATGGTTCCGATGGGGACCACTGTTAAAATCGTCAGGAATGGGAAGATAGAGGACGGCAATTTTAAACCCGTAGCCATGAAAAAGGGTTCCAGCAGTCAGAAGGTTGTGTTTGTTCAGAGTCGGTTAAACGATTTAGGCATAATCTTTGACCGGGCTGATGGCCGTTATGGAAGCATGACTGAACTGGCGGTGAAGTACTTTCAAGCCTGGCATTTGTTACCTGTAACCGGTGAGATGAATGATGAAACCTATAAGGCTATGGGTATGATTCCCTCCAGTTGATTTATATAAGCTGAAGTTGATAATATCAGGCAATCGGTTTGGATCCGGCTGCCTGATTTTTATTTTTGTCAGGTTGTCGGTTTGCAGGTTGTGATACAATTATCCTGTAGTAAATGTAAAATACGTTCTGCGGTTAGACAATAAAACTTTTAACTTATATTTCGGTATACAAAATATAAACTGTTATATTTATTGTTAGTACAGTATTATTAACTTCTGGAGGTTAGGATATTATCTGCTTCCTCGGGTACAATACGGTGGAGGTGAATGCGTGGCAGTTGAAGATACCAGTTTAAAGGAACTGCTCACTGAGCGTAATTATTCGGAAATACGGGAAGTTTTGTCCCAGTATCAGGTGCCTGATATAGCTGATATGTTATTGGAAGTAGACCGTTCAGACCGGGTATTATTGTTTCGTCTGTTACCCCGACCGATATCCTCAGAAGTATTTTCTTATCTTAAATCAGAGGATCAGAATGAATTATTAAAGGCGTTGTCAGAAGAAGAAACCCGTAACTTGCTGGTTAATTTGCGTCCTGATGACCGTACCGTATTATTTGAGGAATTACCGGGACGAGTAACGCAAAAATTACTCAATTTCCTGACTCCGGAAGAATTAAAGCAAACCAGACAGTTGCTGGGTTATCCGGAGGAGAGTGTCGGCAGGCTCATGACGCCTGATTATGTGGCAGTACGTCCGCAATGGACCGTAAAAGAGGCTCTGGACCATATTCGTTTGAAGTGTAGAAACACCGAGACTTTGAATTCGGTATATATTACTGACGAGAATTGGCTATTAATAGATACCCTGGACTTACACCGTTTTATACTGGCTTCACCGGAGCACAAAGTTGAGGACTTGATGGATAAAACTTTTGTCAGTATAAATGCCTTTGAGGACCGGGAGGCGGCAGTTCATATCCTGCTAAGATATGATGTTATTGCTCTGCCGGTAGTTGATTCGGATGGGATACTGCTGGGAATAGTCACATTTGACGATGTTATGGACGTTGCTGAGGCTGAGGCAACCGAAGACTTTCATAAGGGAGCAGCAGTCACACCATTGAGAACCGGATATCAGGAAAGCAGCATCTGGGAATTATACAGTAAGCGTATTGTATGGCTGCTGACGTTGGTTTTTGTAAATATGATTTCCATGGAGCTGATGTCCAGCTATGAAGAAGTTTTGACTGCAACTATAGCACTGACCTTTTTTATTCCCATGTTAATTGGCAGTGGGGGTAACGCAGGAGCACAATCAGCCACGCTTATGGTTCGTGCTCTGGCAACGGGTGATATCGAAACCAACCAATGGCTGGTTACTCTGGGCAAGGAAATGGCTGTAGGAGCATCGCTGGGATTAACCATGGGTGCAGTTGGACTTATTCTTGGTTGGTTTAAAGCTGGATGGGATATAGCTTTAATTGTAGGGTTGACCATGGTAGCGGTTGTTATTGTAGCTAACTTGATCGGTGTACTGCTGCCTTTTCTGCTGACGCGTTTAAATTTAGACCCGGCTGTAGCCAGCAACCCATTAATTGCATCACTGGCTGACGTAGCCGGTCTGTTGATTTATTTTATTATTGCTACCTGGATTTTAACCTCGGTATTTTGAAAAGATAGATGGTGGTTTGGAAAAGGTTATTCCTGGTCAGTAATAACTTCAAATCCCAAATCATCTATAGTATTAATAAGGGTAGCCAAATCAATCTGACTCTCATTAAAATCTATCTCCACCCTTCCCTCCTCGTGAAAGGCAATTGCCCTTTGTACCCCGGTGATACTGTTTAAAGCCGTTTCGATACTCATTTTACAATGCTGACAGCTCATACCGTCTACTTTTAATTGCTTATGCATGGTTAATCCTCCCGGTTTATTTTCTAATATCATACCCTAATAAATAATATATTTTAAATGAAACAGATACATTAAAGGAGTAATTTACATTATGATAGAATTAATATAAAAAGTGAAGAATTTTATCAGAAAATGTCAACAATTAAAAATTGCAGGGAGGGAAATTTATGGCTGATGAAACCCAACTGGTGGTTTTTACTTTAAAACAAAACGATGTGATATGTGAATACGGAGTACCGATCACCAAAGTACAGGAAATAATTCCAATGGCTAATCCAACCAAGCTGCCACAGGCACCTGATTTCGTAGAAGGTATTATAAATTTACGCGGTAGAATAATTCCTATTATTGATTTAAAGAAGCGCTTTGATATGGGTGCCTCCAATATTACCGCCGAGACTCGCAGTGTGGTCGTTGAAGTTGAAGGGCAAACCGTAGGTATTATTGTTGATGAGGTAAGTGAAGTTTTACGTCTGCCCACTGATAGTATTGAACCACCACCTGTAATAATAGGGGGAATTACTTCCGAATACCTGACCGGGGTTGGCAAATTGCAGGATCGGTTATTAATATTGCTGGATATGGATAAAATATTATCTGAACAGGAAAAAAGTGAGTTGGTTTCAGTAGCCCGGGAGTAATAAGTCAATTATATAATGCTCTGATATCATAACTGGTGTCAGAGCATTTTTATTTTGGGCGTATAATAGGGTAAACTTATAGCATAAGAAGGTGATAGATATTGCTGATAGGAATTGACTTGGTTGATATCAATCGCATAAAGGCGGCGATCGAAAGAACGCCACGATTTCTGGAGCGGGTGTTCACTCCTGCTGAGCGGGAGTATTGTCAGCGTAAAACCAATCCTTACCCATCCCTGGCAGTTCGTTTTGCAGCCAAAGAAGCAGTTAGAAAACTGGGAGAGGAATATTCCAAAGGAATACAATTTCATGATATCGAGATAAAAAATGATGCAGCAGGTCGGCCTTATATTTTATTGCATGGCCTGGCATGGCAGCGCAGTCAGGAAGGCCGGATTACTATGGATGTCAGTTTATCTCATTCCCGTAACCAGGCCATAGCCACGGTAATAGCTACGAGGGGAGTGTTGGAATGAAAATCGTAACAGCAGAACAAATGCGGAGCATAGACCGGAAAGCTATTATGGATTATGGTATTCCAGGCATTGTTCTTATGGAGAATGCCGGAATTCGCACGGTGGAATTAATTGAAGAACTTTTACAAAGTCCCTCAGGCAAACAGATAATTATATTATCAGGTCCGGGTAATAATGGCGGAGATGGCTTTGTTATAGCCCGTCATCTTATTAACTGTGGGGCGGAGGTTATTTTATTTTTCCGCGGGACCCCTGATCAACTAACTGACGATGCACGGATTAACTATGAGGTTCTGCTTAAAATGGAAGCTCTTGTTGCCCCATTGCAAACCGAGGAAGACCTTAATCACTTTACCCTGTCTTTACTTACCGGAGATTTATTTGTGGATGCCTTATATGGCGCAGGTTTCAAGGGCAGTTTAAATGTTTTTGAAACGCAGATTGCTGCAGTAGTTAACTGGTGCAAACTCCCGGTTGTAGCTGTAGATATTCCTTCCGGGGTAGAAGCTGATACCGGCAGAGTTCACGGAGAAGCTATACAGGCTGACTACACGGTTACCTTTGGGCTGCCCAAAATTGGGCTGATTATAGAACCGGGCCGGTACTATACCGGTACTTTAAGTGTTGCTGATATATCGTTGCCTCCGGCACTTTTAAATGATAGTGAACTTAAACTAAATCTTATTACTGATACGATGGTTAAGTCATTTTTAAAGCCCCGCGTGCAGGAATCTCATAAGGGAACTTATGGGCATGTTCTGGTAATTGGTGGTTCAATAGGTCTTACCGGGGCAGTGATAATGACTTCCTATGCCGCCCTGCGTACAGGAGCAGGATTGGTGACTGCCGCTATGCCCGAGTCTTTGCAACCGGTGGTAGAAACCAGCCTGGTAGAAGTTATGACCCTTCCATTGGCGGAAAACAGCCAGGGTGCTATTGCTCTGGAAGCTTTGCCGGCTATAGAGAATCTGTTGGGCGTTTCGTCAGTATGTGTTATTGGACCGGGCATGTCCCGTTATAATGAAGCCCAGGCTATTGTTCGCTTTGTGTTGGAAAGGTCCGGTATTCCAATAGTAATTGATGCCGACGGACTTAATGCTTTACAGGGGGACATTGAAGTTCTAAAAGACCGGCAGATCCCGGTAATATTAACTCCCCACCCGGGTGAAATGGCACGCATGACTGGAAAACATATTGAGGAGATTCAAGCCAACCGGGTTTCAATAGCAGCAGAATTTGCGCAAAAATGGGGAGTAACCCTGGTACTTAAAGGCAATAAAACCGTAATTGCTCTTCCTAATGGTGAAGCGTTTATTAATATTACCGGTAATGCAGGTATGGCTACAGCGGGTAGTGGAGATGTTTTAGGAGGAATTATCAGTGGTCTGATAGCCCAGGGATTAAATCCACCCCAGGCTGCAATTACCGGTGTTTATCTGCATGGGGTTACCGGGGATCAGGTTGAACAGGTTAAAGGTCAGCGGGGGTTGATAGCCGGAGATCTTATCCAGACACTGCCCGAAGTATTGAGTCGTTATGAACGGAGTTAATCTTTAAATAAATTATTTAGAAAGAAAGGGGTGCAGTTATGTTAGCTAAAGATATTATGACCCGGGAGGTAATTACAGTATCAGCCAACGACCAGGTAGAAGAAGTAGCCAGGTTATTAGTGGAAAATAAGATTAGCGGTATACCGGTTATTGATCATGAGCGTCATGTAATTGGCATTATTACTGAAAAAGATCTTATGGTAAGAGCCAGGGAGTTAAGGGTGCCATTCTATGTAACACTATTTGACAGTATTATTTTTCTGGAAAACCCCATACGATTTAATAACGATGTAAAAAAATATACTGCTACCACAGTAAAGGATGCCATGACTACAAAAGTACAGGTAGTGGAAGAAGATACTCCGATAGGTCTTATCGTAGAAATTATGCAAACCAGAGAAATTAATCGTGTTCCGGTGGTTAGACATGGAAAACTGGTTGGCATTATAACCCGTAATGATATTTTAAAATCATTGGTAAAAACAAATGGATAATACTCGTCCTACCTGGGCAGAAATAAATTTAGCAGCTGTAAAACATAATCTCAACCAGATTCGGAGTTCAGTTGGTGCAACCAGGATTATGGCAGTAGTCAAAGCTAACGCATACGGTCATGGCATAGTGGAAATATCACAATTATGTCAGCAGGAAAAAGTGGATTTCTTTGGAGTTGCCACGATTGAAGAGGCCCTGTTACTTAGAGAGTCAGGTATTACTGTACCAATTCTGGTATTAGGTTCTGTACCGGTAAATAGTATTAGATTATTGGTTGCCAGCGATATTCGTGCTACTGTCTTCAGCGAGTCACTGGCTGTAGAGTTATCCCGCGTTGCTCAGGAGTTGGCCCGGCCTGCGTATGTACATATAAAAGTAGATACCGGGATGGGCAGATTAGGAGTTATTCCTGGGGATTCGGCCTGGCAGAAGGTAAAGGCTATATATGATTTACCTGGAATTGTGACGGAGGGGATCTTTACGCATTTTGCAGCCGCAGATGCGGCTCAGGTTGATTATACACTACAGCAACTGGAAAGCTTTAAAGCTTTTGTTGATCAGTTGGAGCAAAATGGTATCAGGATTCCAATTCACCATTGTGCCAATAGCGCGGCTATCATGAAATTTCCACAATCGCATATGGATATGGTACGGGCAGGGATTTTGTTATATGGGCTATATCCTTCCGAGGAAGTTAAAAAAGAAGCAATTTCGGTTATTCCGGCTATGACTCTCAAGAGTCGGGTAAGCTATATTAAGACGGTACCTGCCGGTGAAACACTCAGTTATGGTCGCACCTATTGTTGTCCCCAAAATACCAGGGTCGCAACCGTACCTATTGGCTACGCTGATGGTTATAGCCGTTCTTTATCAAATCAAGTCCGGGCTGTAATTAAAGGAAAATCAGTTGCACAGATTGGAACCATTTGCATGGATCAATGTTTATTTGATGTCAGTCAGGCAGAAGATATACAGGAAGGTGATGAGGTAATATTATTTGGTGGGCCGGAACAGGGAATAACGGCTGATGACCTGGCTAAACTTTCAGGAACTATTAATTATGAGATTGTATGTGGTATTAGTGCAAGAGTACCCAGAACTTACCATGAAGTATGACTTGATGTAATTATTGGATTTGCTAGCTGGCAGGCTTGTCAATATAATAGATATATCGGTTCTATACTTAAGCTCTGGAGGTGCTCAACTTGCCAGCCTCAAAACGAATAATTATCACGGTTCCCGAGAGTCTGTTATCCGAAATGGATGATATATCTATGCAGGAATGTAAAAATCGCAGCGAGATTGTCCGTGAGGCAATCGGTTTTTATCTGGGGGAGAGAAAGAAGACATTTTTAAAGGAGCAGATGAAAAAGGGTTACCTGGAAATGGCTGATATTAACCTAAATTTCGCCTGCGAAAATTGTGGAGTGGAGGAAGATGAGCTGACCAACTGTATAGAAAAATTGTTGGAGTGATACTTTCTATGATTAAACGAGGTGAAATTTATTTTGCCCAGTTAAACCCAGTGATTGGTTCCGAACAAGGTGGAATCAGACCGGTTTTGGTTGTACAGAATGATATTGGTAACCAATATAGCCCCACCACCATTATTCTGGCCATAACCTCCCAGATCAACAAAGCCAAGTTGCCGACGCATGTAGAAATACGCGCCAAAGATTATGGCCTGGAAAAAGATTCAGTTATATTGGCCGAACAAATTCGCACTATTGATAAAACCAGACTTAAACAGCGAATTGCTATATTAAAAGATGAGACAATGCAGAAAGTAAATCATGCTTTGGCGGTAAGTCTGACAATAGAAACAATCTAGGTACATACTCAGCTGATAATAGTCTAATAGACGCAGAACAGGTTCAATTGAACCTGTTTTTTTTATAATACTGATTCCACTGCGAAAACCCGGTTTGCATGTATTTTGAGGAGGAGGGGGAAATAATTTGCATCCTATCATAGGTATTACCTGTAGCAAAAACTGTCAGGACAGCAGTTATTATTTAAAAGATTACTATATTACTTCGGTACAGCAGGCGGGAGGTATCCCGGTTTTATTACCGCCATCTGATGAAACAGAGGCTATCGCGGAATACTTAAAGTTTTGCCAGGGGATTATTTTATCCGGCGGGGGGGATGTTGATCCGGTATACTGGGGGGAATTGCCCGGCCCTGAATTAGGTGAAATTGACCCGCAGCGGGATCAATTTGAGCTGCAGTTGGTGGAATTAATTATGGAAAATGATATGCCGGTATTGGGAATTTGTCGCGGCTGCCAGGTGCTTAATATTGCCTGCGGAGGCAGTATTATTGGTGATTTGCAGACCGGACTCAGCCACCGCCAAAATGCCCCGCGTGATTATCCTTTTCATGATATAGTTGTAGAAAAAGCCAGTCTGCTGCATGAAGTAATATCAGTAAACCGTTTGCGAGTAAATAGTTTTCACCATCAGGCGGTCAGAGTCCCGGGAAAGGGGTTGCGCATTTCTGCCTGGGCAGCAGATGGTACTGTTGAAGCTATCGAGGGAATCGAAAAACAATGGCTATTGGGTGTGCAATGGCATCCGGAGAGTATGACTGATGAATTCTCCGTCAGACTTTTTCATGCCCTGGTAACTGTTGCTGAAAAAAACCAGCGGTAGCCAGGCTGAGAACAACCAGAACCATATACACAGTATTAACATAACATATAAGGGATGTGATTATTAATGCAGGCAATTAAGGGCGGCAAGGTTATTACCATGACATCAACAGGTACTATTGATAATGCGGTGGTATTAATTGAGGGGGACAGTATACAGAAAATTGGAACCGGTATAACCATACCGGCAGGTTGTGAAGTGGTTGATGCCCGTGGATTATACATTCTGCCTGGATTTATAGATGCCCATACTCATATTGGACTGGAAGAAGAAATTTATCAGGTGGAAGGTGACGATGTCAATGAGACTTCTGATCCAATTACCCCTCAATTACGAGCTCTGGACGGCATAAATTTTCTGGATTTGGCCTTTAATGATGCTTTAAGGGGCGGGGTAACCCGTATGATGAGTATGCCGGGTAGTGCCAATATTATTGGCGGCCAGGCAGTGTTTTTAAAAGCCATGGCACCTTCTATGAGTGAGATGGTATATCGCCAGCCCTGGGGGTTAAAAGCGGCTCTGGGAGAGAACCCCAAACGCGTTTATGGAGAACAGAAAAAGATGCCTCGTACCCGTATGGCCAATGCCAGCATGTTGCGGGAGGCTTTGTATACGGCCGGGAAAAATATAGATAAAACTGTAGAGCCGGCCATTGAATTTCGACAGCAATCACTAATAAAGGTTTTACGCCGGGAAATGCCGCTATTGGTACATGCCCACCGGGCTGATGATATACTTACTGCTTTACGAATTAAAGATGAATTTGATATTGATATGATCATCCAGCATGCCACCGAAGCAGTTATAGTTGCTGATGAATTAATAAAAAGACAGGTACCGATATTTATAGGTCCTTTGCTAATTAATCGGGCTAAAGTTGAATTAAAGGATGTCTCATTTAAAAACGCTATGTTGCTGGCTGAAAAAGGCATAAATTTCAGCATAATTACTGACCATCCGGTGACACCTGTAGAACATCTGCGCGTAACGGTAGCGCTGGCAGTAAGGGAAGGACTGGATGAAACGGCTGCTTTGCAGGCTATTACAATTAACCCGTCAACAGCCCTGAAAGTAGATGATGAAATTGGGTCATTATCCCAGGGGAAAAAAGCTGACCTCGTCGCATATTCTGGTCATCCGCTGGATAATCGTTCCCGGGTTAAATGGGCTATGGTGGACGGGAGAATGTGGAGGGGTGAATTTGAATAAAGGGGATTTTTTCACCTTATATTGGGAAGGCATTGCGCTGACCGTTTGTGTAGTGGGCTTTTATCAGGAAGAAAAAACTGGTGAGGATATAGTAGTACTGGCATTGGTACAACAGGAGAATCTAGTTCATATTCCTCTGCATGAACTGGAAGAAGTTCCCCTTAACGACAAATTTATAAACTAAGCGGTGTAACAATAAATTGGCCGGGTTGTTATACAGCCTGGCCAGGTTACAACTGATAAACCATGCGCAAGAATGGAGTATGGACGATATGATAAATGAGAATCTGAAAAAATTAGCCGGGCTTTTTCCCGCAGCAATAAAGGATGGACAAGTTGATTTGGAAGCACTTATACAAGAGCTGGGAGAATTTGAAGAGGCCAGTCGGGGAAAATATGAGCTTAACTGGCCGGGTAAAAATTTGGCTAGGCAGATTGCCTATACTGATATATCAGGAAAAATCCTTAGACATATACCCGAGGACAGCCAGGATAAAGAGACTACCGAAAATATTTACATTGAGGGAGATAATCTTGAGGCCTTAAAACTACTTCGTAATGATTATTATGCACGTATTAAAATGATATACATAGACCCCCCTTATAATACCGGCAATGATTTTATTTATAAAGACAATTACTCCATGGGAAAAGAATTAATTGCAATAATAGATGAGGCCCGGGATGAGAATGACGAGTACCTTGAAAAAAACTGCCAAAACGCTGCCCGGTTTCATTCCAATTGGCTGAATATGATGTACCCCCGGCTTAGAGTTGCCCGGGATTTGCTGCGGGATGACGGAGTAATTTTTATTTCCATTAATGAAGAAGAATTATTTAATTTAAAGCTGATTTGCGATGAGATTTTTGGAGGCAGTAATTACCTGACCACCTTCACAATTAAAATCAGACATGAGGACCGAATTCTGAAAGGTGATAAAGACTTTCATGAAGTGGTGGAATATCTGCTGCTGTATCGTAAAAGTGATGCTTTTGTTGCTGTGAAAAGGGAAAAAGATAATACCTCGATAGAAGATTATATTTATGAAATTGTAGAGAAAATTGATAACCCGGCAATACTTGAAATAGATGGCCGGCAGGTGGAGATGTTTAAGGCGGGCGAGTATGAATTACTTAAAAAAACACCGGATACCAATCTATTGAAGAGAATTAATGTAAGAGGAGCTTTAAAAGAAGGCAACAGCAGCGGCAGATT
Organism: Syntrophomonadaceae bacterium; assembly: GCA_028698695.1. Classification (GTDB taxonomy): domain Bacteria; phylum Bacillota; class Syntrophomonadia; order Syntrophomonadales; family Syntrophomonadaceae; genus JAAYBS01. Next base: position 11,136 of record JAQVWB010000029.1, read on the forward strand.
TTATATGGCCCATCTGGAGCAATATAGTGACCAAAAAGGGCTGCTGTTTAAAGTTCCCAATATGGGTGCTGATGGGTTAGGCTATAGATATTTTATGACTCCGGAGACCGGCAGACGGGTTAACGGAGACTATTTTCAGGGAGTGCCGTTAAAAAGAAAGGATACCCTGAAAATACCCTATTCCAACTTTTTGGATTTTGAAGCGGAGTTTAATCGCGTAGGTTATGAAGGCGGCGTGGAATTCAGAAACGGTAAAAAACCGGTCAGGTTTATCATGAAATTAATGGAAATAGCTGGTTTAAAGCATAGTCAGGAGAGCATAGTATTAGACTTTTTTGCCGGTTCCAGTTCAACTGCTCATGCCGCTATGCTTATGAATGCGAAAGATAAAGGTAAGAGAAAGTATATAATGGTTCAATTGCCGGAAGACCTGGATACCAGGTTACAGGAAGCCTCGGGTACGGCCAGGGCTGCGATTGAAAGTGCGGTAAGATTTCTTGACAGTATCAATAAACCACATGTTTTAACTGAGATAGGTAAAGAACGTATCCGCCGGGCGGGGGAACAAATCAAAACGGAATACATGGATAAGGATGGCATTGGGAATCTGGATACTGGTTTTAAGGTCTTCCGGATTGAGGATAAAAACAGTTAATTAGCTGGCAGGTTTTAAAGGTCCAACCAGCCTGCTGACCTGATTTTTGCCAGTATTTACTTCAAGGAGATGGTCCCTGCCGGGGAGAACTATGTAAGCATACCAAATAAAAGAGGTGATGCTGTTGCATAGGAAGTGGTTGTTGTTTGCCGCGGTGTTTTTGTTGATGATGTTCTCCTGTACATATTCGATTCAGGCTTTTGACCCGATAAAAATCAGAATAGACGGAGTCAGTCGAAATTTGCAACCCTCTGCCCAGGTTGTAAACAGTAGAACTATGGTTCCTTTACGCTTTATTATTGAAGACCCGGCTTTATCAGGCCAGGTATACTGGGATGCCTCGCAGAGTAAAGTTGCTATTGATTGCCGGGGGAAATATATTGAATTGTACATAGGCAGAGCTCAGGCTTCAGTTAACGGGAAGGCCTGTTATCTGGATGCTCCCCCTTATATTTATCAGGATCGTACTTTTGTACCGCTGCGTTTCATAACCGAGGTAGCAGGTGCCAAAGTTAACTGGTTGAATAGCAATCGGGAAGTTGATATATGGTTCACAGACTCGTTATCTTCACCGCGGGTATTCGCTTATTACTATCGCAGTCCGCAGGCGGAGATGGAGAAAAATGCCCATTTATATACCGATATAGCTTTTCGCTGGTTTGAAACTGATGCCCAGGGCAACCTGAATTATGAATATAAAGCTGACTATACGAAAATTCATAACTGGGCCAGGCAGAAAGGTATAAAGACTCATGCCAGCGTGGTATTAATGGGGGAAGACCCCTTAAACAAACTATTATCTTCACCGGCTAACCGTACTCGTCTGATAAACAATCTGACTAACGAGGTTAATAAAAATAACTATGATGGTGTAAACATTGATTTTGAGTTTATTAAACCTGCAGATGCTGATAAGTTTACGCAGTTTCTCCGTGAACTGAAAGCGGTACTGGGATCACAAAAGGAATTATCAGTAGCCGTCTTTGCCCGCACCGGAAAAGAAAAATGGCCTACGCCCTACCAATACGACAAAATTGGCGCCATAGCTGACAGCGTTGTTGTAATGTCTTATGATTATCACTACACTACCAGTGGACCGGGAGCTGTGGCGCCATTATGGTGGGTTAAGGAATGTGCCCGGTATATGGTTAATAAT
>JAQVWB010000220.1 GCA_028698695.1 Syntrophomonadaceae bacterium
TCTGGGTTATGTTAGAAATCTGGATTTGCTGGCTGTACTGGCCGGCCTGGAAATGGGTCTGACAAAGATGGGATACTCGCTGGAACTTGGAATTGGAGTAAAAAAAGCGCAGGAAATTCTATTACAAAAATTGCCTGACAATCTGGAAAGGAGATAAAAAATGGAACTCAGAAAAAAAGTTATTATTACCGAAAGAATAGCTGAAGAAGGCTTGGCTTTATTAAGAACTGAACTGGAGGTTGACTTTCGGGATGGAATCTCGAGGGGAGAATTACTGGAAATAATAGACCAGTATGATGCCTTAATTGTTCGCAGTGTTACCAAAGTAGACGAAGAACTGATCAGCCGGGGTACGTGCCTTAAAGTAGTGGGGCGGGCTGGTAACGGGATAGATAATATTGATGTGGATGTATGCACCCGCCATGGTATTATAGCTGCCAATACACCCGACAGCAATACTATTTCCGCGGCAGAACAAACGATTGCCCTTTTGCTGGCCTCATCACGAAAGACTGCCTGGGCCAACAATTTTCTAAAAGGGGGAACCTGGGATCGCAAACCTTTCCGCGGTGTTGAGTTATATGGAAAAACCGTTGGTATCGTAGGTTTGGGCAGAATTGGCTCCATGGTTGCTACGCGATTAAAGGCTTTTAATATGAGAGTCATTGCCTATGACCCTTATATAGCAGATGAGCGATTCGAACGCTTTGAAGCCGAGAAAAAGAACACCCTGCAAGAATTGGTCAGGGAATCCGATTTCATTACGGTACACACTCCCAAGACCGAAGAAACCTTTCATATGATAAATGCTGATATGTTTAAGCTGGCCAAAGATGGCGTCCGCGTGGTCAACTGTGCACGGGGCGGCATTATTGAGGAAGCGGCATTATTGGAAGCATTAAAATCCGGTAAAGTTCACAGTGCCGGTTTGGATGTTTTTGAGAAAGAACCGGCTATTAATAATCCTTTATTCGAGTTTGACAATGTAGTAGTAACACCGCATTTAGGTGCGGATACCTTCGAAGCCCAGCGCCGGGTAGGGGAAAATATTGCCGAGCAGGTGATTCTGGCGTTAAAGGGCGACATAGTACCCAATGTAATCAATCTGCCTACCTTGATGACCGACGAATTGCAATATTTACGCCCTTATATCGGGTTGGCTGAAAAGATGGGCAACATTTACTATCAAATAGAGAAGTCGCCCGTTACGCGTATAGAACTGACTTACAGCGGCCCCATTACGCAAAATGAGACCGAAATGCTCACGGTAGCCTTTTTAAAAGGGCTGCTGGCACCGGTAATGCTGGAAAACGTAAACTATGTAAATGCCCGTCTGCTGGCTGAGGAACGGGGAATAAAGATTTTTGAAACCAAACAGCCGCAAAGCAATAAGCGCTATAAGAACTTAATTACCGTTAACCTGTTTGGCCAGGGTCCGGAGAAGCATCTGGCGGGAACCTTGTCCAGAGCCCGCCAACCACTATTGGTTGAGATTAACGGCTACGAAACCGAGACCAATCTGGAAGGTTATGTAGTTATGGTAGAAAATGTTGATAAGCCTAGAGTTATTGGCCCTTTTGCCACTATGTTGGGTGATGAGGGGGTTAATATTGCCTCTATGAAAGTGGCCCGGGAGAAAAAAGGCGAAACGGCAGTAATGCTGGTCAATGTTGATAATAAAATTGAAGAATCAGTATTGGAACGGCTTGAGCAAGTTGATGGCATTATCAGCAGACCTAAACTGCTTAAATTCTAGCCAGGCTAAAGCGGCAGGTAAAATAATTGATGGAGGACTGCTTTTATGTTGGATGCCAAATTAATTCGCGCTAATCCATCTGCAGTAGAAAAAGAACTGCAAAAACGTAATATTAAGGGTGCTTTAGACAAATACCTGTTACTTGATGATAAGCGACGCAGTCTTTTGTTACGGGTTGAAGAACTAAAGAACTTTCGCAATACCTCCTCCCAGGAAGTTGGCAAGATAAAAAAACAGGGTGGGGATGCGACCCCTCTGATGGAGAAAGTCCGCCAGGTTGGACAGGAGATAAAAGACCTGGACGATGAACTGAAAACGGTAGAAGTGGAAATGGAACAGATTCTGCTTAATATACCAAATCTGCCTCACCAATCAGTACCGGTAGGACCAGATGAAACTACCAACCAGGAAATCAGCCGCTGGGGCGAGCCGCTTCAATTTGACTTTGAGCCCCAGGCGCACTGGGATATCGGGCCAAATCTCGATATACTGGATTTTGAGCGGGCTGCAAAACTATCCGGAGCGCGCTTCACCGTATATAAAGGTGCCGGAGCCCGACTGGAAAGGGCAGTTATAAACTTTTATCTGGATATTCACACCATGCAGCATGGATATCGGGAAATTCTGCCGCCTTTTATGGTTACCGGCGATTGTATGATTGGCACCGGTCAACTGCCAAAGTTTGCAGAAGATATGTTTAAACTGGAAGGCAAGGAAATGTATCTGATACCTACGGCGGAAGTACCCTTAACCAACCTCTACCGGGAAGAAGTACTGGAAGCAGCAGACCTGCCCATTTATGTTACCGCTTATACACCTTGTTTCAGGGCAGAAGCCGGTTCACATGGACGAGATACTCGTGGTGTTATTCGTCAGCACCAGTTTAACAAAGTGGAACTGGTGAAAATAGTTGCGCCGGAAGACTCCTATGAAGAACTGGAAAAACTTACTGCGAATGCAGAAAAGGTATTGCAGTTATTAAAACTGCCTTATCGCAAGGTGCTGTTAAGTACTGGTGATATGGGATTTTCCTCTGCCAAAACCTATGACCTGGAAGTATGGATGCCCAGCTACAATGACTATAAAGAAATATCCTCCTGTTCCAACTGTGAGGATTTTCAGGCCCGGCGGGCCAACATTCGTTATCGTCCGGCCGCCAGGGGAAAACTACAATATGTACATACCTTAAACGGTTCAGGAGTAGCTATTGGCAGAACTGTAGCGGCAATTCTGGAAAATTATCAACAACAGGATGGCTCGGTTATAATACCCGAAATATTAAGACCTTATATGGGTGGAATGGAAGTCATAAAAAGGGTCTAGTCAGGCTGGTTTACTTTATTGACAATCAAGCTTAGGCTATGCTATACTTTCATTTGCATTGGGGTATGCGATGCGTCCTCTTAGTGGAGGAGTGTCCGAGTGGTTTA
>JAQVWB010000030.1 GCA_028698695.1 Syntrophomonadaceae bacterium
CCAAATTATAACAGTAACACTTTACAAAACTTGTCTTATTTAATAATCTCTTAAATAAAAAGCAAATCCAAATAAAACAAAAAACCGGGGGTTATTTCACGGTTTTTACTTTTAAGCTGTTTTTCTATTAAATTTTAGTGATATATTTTTATTTACGTCGCAGAAAAGGTGGTATCTCCAAGTCAGAGTTACTGAGAAATGAGGTTGGAGTATCAGAAGTTCTGGGTCGATATGCTTCTTTGGAAGATGGCGTCATTGAATTAAACCCGGTAGCAATTACTGTAACCCGGACTTCTTCATCAAGGCTCTCATCAATGTTGGCACCAAATATTATATTGGCTTCCGGGTCAGCTGCCTGGTGGATAATTTCAGCTGCTTCATTAATTTCGAATAAAGTCAGATTGTTTCCGCCGCTAATATTAAACAATACTCCTTTGGCTCCTTCAATGGAAGTTTCCAGCAACGGACTGGAAATAGCAGTACGAGCTGCTTCTGCTGCCCGATTTTCACCTTTGGCAGTACCAATGCCCATTAAAGCTGAACCAGTATTTTGCATAACCGTCTGAACATCGGCAAAGTCACAATTAATTACCCCGGGTACTGCAATTAAATCTGATATACCCTGAACTCCCTGACGCAGAATATCATCAGCTATTTTAAATGCATCATTAAATCCGGTATGCTTATCTACTACTTGTAAAAGTCGATCATTAGGAATAGTGATCAAACTATCTACTGCTTCCCGCAAAGCCTGTGTGCCTCGATCAGCCTGTCCGTTACGTTTACGACCTTCAAAAGAAAAAGGTTTCGTAACCACACCCACAGTTAAAGCACCGCATTCTCTGGCTATTCGGGCAATAACCGGCGCTCCTCCGGTTCCGGTTCCACCGCCCATACCCGCAGTTACAAAAACCATATCCGCAGAAGCCAGGGCTTTTTTAATCTCATCAGCAGATTCTTCAGCAGCCTTCATTCCAATTTCAGGATCTGCTCCTGCCCCAAGTCCCTTCGTGAGTTTTTCCCCCAGTTGAATCTTTTTTTCTGCCTTAGACAAATACAGAGCTTGCGCATCAGTATTAACGGCAATAAACTCAATTCCCTTCAGACCTGCTTCAATCATACGATTAATCGCATTATTGCCGCCTCCGCCTACACCTATTACTTTAATTTTGGCGAATTGCTCCATTTCCACATCGAAATCTAATGGCATTTGAAAACCTCCTCTGCCTTATCGAAATAAGTCTCTAAACCACGAAGAAACTTTTTCAACCATACTGTTTAATTGACTATTGCCTGCCGGCGTATAAACTATATTTTGCTGATTATACAATAATCCTCCCAATAGCGCAGCATTGCGGGGATGATTATACTCATCAGCAATACCTTTTATGTTTTCCGGCCATCCCAGTCTTACCGGAATATTAATATATTCTTCCATTACCTTCGCAAACCCTGCTAATTCTGCTCCACCCCCGGTTAATACTATACCGGCCGGCATATATCCCAAACAACCAAATTGTTCAAATTCTGCCATTATCATTTCACTCATTTCAATTACGCGAGCAGAAATAATATCCGCTACAACCTGTTGTGATATTTTGCTGGTTTCTTTGCCTTGTATATTTGGTACATTAAGCATTATTTCACTATTCGCCATATCCGGGCTGGCCAATCCATGGTTTTCTTTAATTTTGGCTGCTTCCTCCATAGAAGTTCGCAGCACTATAGCCAGATCCCTCGTTATATACTCACCGCCCATTGCTAATACGGTGGTATTAATCATGCTGCCATTTTCAAAAAAGCTTATTTCGATAGTCCCTCCACCAATATCAACCAATCCAACTCCCATTTCCTTTTCTGTAGGTGTCAGTACGGCTGAAGCGGCTAAAAGGGAATTATATACCAATTGATTAATTCTAAGATTAATACGATGGGCGGTCCTCTGTAAATTCTGAATTCCGGCTACTGCTCCTACAACTACAGCAACTTCAGCTTCCAAACGGCTTCCCACCATACCTACCGGATCTTTTACACCGTCATATCCATCTACAATATACTGTTTTTCAACTGTTTGGATAATGGTTCGGTCAAGAGGTAAGGAAATGTTACGTGCTGATTGTAGTACCCTCTGTTTATCTTCTTCATTAATTTCATAAATTGGATTACCTACCGCTACTACAGCATGATTACTGATGATACTGATACTTACACTGGAGAAACCAACTGTAGCACCAAATATCTCAATACCGGTAAGCCGTTCCAACTCATTTAAACAATTATCTATTGACTTGGAAGTACTTTCTATATCTATTATATTTCCCTTGCGTAGACCCAGAGATGGTACATGAGCAATTCCCAGGATATGTAGGTCCTGGCCATATATTTCTGCCATAGCGGCTTTAATTCTACTGGTACCAACATCCAAACTTACTGCAATATTTCTTTTACTAATGGGAACACACCCTTTACTGAAGCTAATAATAAAAATACAACATAAGGGTCAATATTCCTCTTTCATCTAAAACATTTATTTAATATTTTTTCAGCAAATAACGCCTAATAATACCAAGGTTTTGAAATATTCGAACTCCAAATACCACCACAGCGGCCAAATACAGTTCCACCCCGAGTCGATCCCCAAAATAGGCCAGCCCGGCAGCAAGGAAAGTATTAACGATAAAACCACTGATAAAAATAGTATTATCAAATCCATCTTCCATATAGGCTCTAATGCCCCCAAATACTGAATCCAATGCTGCTAAAACGGCAATCGACATATATTTTGCAAATACAACCGGTAAAAGAATCGGCATTTGAAAACCGATAATAAGACCTATTAATAAACAAAAAATGATTAATAACCACATATCTATGATTCCACCTTTTCTTTGTTCTCTACCGGCCTTGCATAATTGAACTTCATCGTCCCGCTATAAGCAGGTATAATTATATCCTCTGACTTTTGTACATTTGTCTGTACGCCCAAATGCTTTAGTTGTTCCAGGTATCCACCGCGCATTTGAATTCCACTGTCCAGCATGTCCGGATTACCTATAGCTTTAATTATAATAGGCGGAGCAATTTTATCTAAATTAATTAATATGGTAGTACCTGCACAGCGAACCTCTGACATCGCTACTATTCTCTTTCCATTGACTGATATAGCTTCGGCCCCGGAAGCTTTTAATTCATTTACCAGAATCAGTAAATCCAGATCATGTATCAACCCCACATTGGGATTTTCACCTGCCTGCAACCCCGCAGCACTATCGTTCAAGGTTAATATTATACCTGTGCCTTTAATCTCAAATAACCCTGCTGCCATATTGGCTTTCTGAAGCTCCTCCTGCAAATCTGCCAGAGCCTGATCATTTTGTCTTACATTTTGTAGTTTATTGCGCAATGATATTACTTCTTCGGCCAGAGCATCACGTTCTTCGGTTACCAGAGTTAATTTATTGGTTAATTCAGTGACCCTTTCCGGTAAAAGACTGGATTCAATATTTTCGGTGGTTTTAAATTGTATAGCCAGCATTATACCCAGTACGAGACATACTAAGGCTATTGATATCTGGGCTCCTTTGTTACGCATAGTTATCCCCTTCCTGGTTTGAAAATTTTCCCCGGTTAGTCCCTGGTTTTTACTACTGGCTGACCTTTAAACCTTAAATCAATATATTCCAATTCTTCCGTACCATTCTCAGCAAAATCTGCTTCGATTGCAAAGGTCTGACTAATGTGCCCGGTCTTTTCCTGAAAGCGATCTGCATTACCAAATCTAATTTCTGTTCCTTTAATCGTATAAATTATAATTTCTTTACTCTTGTTTACATAATGAAATTCAGATATCTGTACCTGATCATTTTGGGAAAGTGAATCCCAGATTTTTTTAGCCAAACTGACAGCATCAGGGTATACTGGTTGTCCAAGATTTACTCTGGCCGGCATCTCATCAGCAGTTATTATGGGATAAGAGGCCGCGAAATGCGTAGATTTATCAATACATATGCCATCCTCAGCCACACACAGGACTATATCATTGTACGGCATAAGGGCCCATATCTTTCGTTCCTTGATCATAATTTCAACCGTTCTCGGTAAATGTCTGGTCAAAGTAGCCTCTTTTATCATTGGATGCGTTCTAACAGCTCTGATAACACTTTCTTCATTAAGCTTAAATATGTTTCCTCCAATATTTATACTGGCCAGATTAATTACTTCTTCGCGGGAAACAAGATTCAGCCCAACTACTTCAACTTTCTCAATATTAAAAAATGAACTATGTAAGAAAAAATAAGAGGATACGATAATAATTAAAATTAATATGGAAAAACGAATAAATCGATGGGAGGTTTTTTTCATAATTTGATTTCACCAATCCCCGTATTTACTGTGATTGATTATAACAGATATTTTTCATAAAATCATTAATGGTTAATAAAAAAAAAGAGGTTTACCCCCTTAAATATTGTTTCTTCTTTCAATATCAGCTCCCAGATTTTTTAACTTTATATGGATTCTCTCATAGCCCCGGTCAATATGCTCAACCCGACTAATTACAGTTTCACCATCTGCCTGAAGTCCGGTCAGAATTAATGCAGCCCCGGCTCTCAGGTCGGTAGCTTCTACAAAGGCACCCTCGAGACGGTTTTTCCCTTTGATGATGGCAACCCGACCTTCAACTTTTATGTCGGCTCCCATTCTACGCAGTTCCTGTACATGCATATAACGGTTTTCAAATATGGTTTCCACCATAATACTAGTACCACGTACAGTTGATAAAAGACTCATCATTTGTGGTTGCATATCAGTAGGGAACCCTGGATAAGGCATAGTTTTTATATCAGTTGAACGTAAACGGTTACGGCCTACCACTTTTATACCTGAGCTGGAATGAAACATTTCCAGACCTATCTCTTTCAGCTTGGCAATAATCGGTTGTACATGTTCAGGTACCACATTTTCCAACCATAATTCTCCCCGCGTTATAGCTGCTGCTACCATAAAGGTTCCGGCTTCAATACGATCAGGTATAACACTATGCTCGACACTTCCCAAACGTCCTACTCCCTCAATCCTGATGGTATCCAATCCTGCCCCCTTTATCCTGGCACCCATACGATTCAGGAAGTTTTGTAAGTCAACAATTTCAGGTTCCCGGGCAGCATTTCGTATTAAAGTAGTACCATTTATTAAAGTCGCTGCCATCATTATATTTTCAGTTGCACCTACACTGGGAAAATCCAATAAAATATCCTTTATGCCTTCAGGTCTACCCTGACCTTCCATAAAACCATACTCTTCACTAATCTGATATCCTAGATTTTCAAATCCTTTTAAATGCAAATCCATAGGTCTGGTACCAATAGCACAACCGCCCGGATAAGCAATTCTGGCGTGATGACATCGTGCCAGCAAGGCTCCCATCACCAAGTTTGAAGCTCTCATTTTACGGGATATATCCTCAGGTAATTCACAGGAATTAACTTTACTGCCGTCAATAATCAGTACATCTTCTTCCCTGCTTACTGTGGCACCTAGTACCCTTAACGCCTCTGCCATTACTTTAATATCTTCCAGATCGGGTACTCCATTTAAAACCACCTGTCCTGAACAAAGTAAGCTAGCTGCCATAATGGGAAGGGTAGAATTTTTCGAACCACTGATTTTAACCTGACCGTTAAGTGGTCGCATTCCTCTGATTAAAAAATTATCCAAATAAGCACCTCCGCTGGAGTTAGTTCTGCGGAACAGAGTTTTTCAATTTTTCCAGGAATTCTACTCCTATACGCCAAACATCTCCGGCTCCCATGGTAACAATTAAATCATTATCACGAGTATTTTGCCCCAGATATTTAACCACATCATCTGCTTCTTCAATATATACTACCTGGCAGCCATTATTTCGAGCTGCTCCATAAATCAGCTGACTGTCAATTCCCGGAATAGGTTTTTCACCTGCTGCATATACTTTGGTAATAATAGCTAAATCGGCATGCTCCAATGCAAATCCTAATTGTTCACCCAATTGACGGGTACGTGTGTAACGATGAGGTTGAAATACTACTACCAGTCTTCCCTCATGAATAGTACGGGCAGCATCTATAGTAGCCCTGATTTCGGTAGGATGATGAGCATAGTCATCAACTATGATGCGTTGCTGACAGTCTCCTATCAGTTCAAACCTGCGCTTGGCTCCCCTGAATTTAGCCAGAGCATTTTTTATCATCTCAAACTCCAGACCAATTTCCATTCCAACTGCTACCGCAGCTAAAGCATTAATAGCATTATGTTTACCAGGTACTGATAAACTGATTTCCCCCAGTAATTTCCCCCCGACTATAACTTCAAAGACTGACCCAATCCCTCTGGAACGCCAATTATCAATCCGGTACAGATTATCCGTATTCTCACCATAGAATACATGACGAACAAAGGTATCTTTAACGACCTCCCGTACTTCCGGATAATCTCCACATAATACTGCAAACCCGTGCGGTTTGACGCCTCCAATGAATTGAGTAAAAGCCTGCTGTATCCTTTCAAAAGTCTCGTAAAAATCCAAATGATCATCTTCAATATTTGTTATTACTGCAACATAAGGATGAATTGCCAGGAATGAGGCGTCACTCTCATCGGCTTCCACGACAAAGAGATCTCCTGTACCCAGCCGGGCATTCAGATGCGTGCCCTGTAATTCACCACCAACTATCAAAGCAGGATCCTGATTACAATCTTCCAGAACTGTATATACCATAGCTGTGGTAGTTGTCTTCCCATGTGCCCCTGCTACGGCAATTCCATCCCTTTCATTAACCAGGTCGGCCAGTATTTGACCTCTCTTTATGACAGGTATATCCCTTTGCCTGGCCATTAACACCTCTGGATTATCAGGAGGTATAGCAGTTGAAACTACTACCAAATCCACCCCTTCCTGCAAATTAGATGCATCATGGCCGGGAAAGAATATTACCCCTATGTTTTCCAAATAGCGGGTTATTTCGTTTGATTGTAAATCTGACCCGCTGACTGTAATGCCTTTTTCTATCAAAACCCTGGCGATACCGCTCATTCCAGCCCCGGCTATTCCCACCATGTGAATTCTGGACTTCAATATGGGGGACATTTGCTCATCTCCTTTGCACAAGTAGTCAATCTTCACACTGTATAGTATGCATAACTAATAAAAGTGGTTACATTCTCCTGCAGGGGACTTGTCCTCTAATTATTCAAGCAATTTTTTCAGGATAAAATTATGTCCAGAATATCATTTAATGCATTCGGTTTTCGTTCATTAAACATATTTTCACCCATTTGGATTAGCCTTTCCTTATCCGCTCTTAATTCATTAAGTATTTTTAAGAGAGTATCCCCATCCAGGAACTCATCAATAACCATTTCAGCAGCTTTTTTATTCACCATAGCCCGCGCGTTTTTTTCCTGGTGATTATCAGCCGCATAAGGATAAGGCACGAGAATAGCCGGAAGTCCCATCATAGACAACTCAGCCAGCGTACTGGCTCCTGCCCGGCATAGAATAATATCAGCTGTACCTAGAACATTTTCCATGTCATATCTGAACGGATAAATCTGAACAATATTTTGATCAGATTCATATTTGATATCATTGTAAATACGGTTAATTTCTTCAAAATTATCTTCTCCGGTAATCCAGATTATCTGCGTTGGCAGAGTAGGTCTTAATTTGAAAAAACTCAACATGGCATCATTAATGCGGGCGGCTCCCCGACTGCCGCCAAAAGCAACCAGCGTAAACATGTCAGGATTCAAGCCTGCTTTTTTACGTGCTTTGGCTTTATCTGCCGGCTGTATTTCTTTCCTTACCGGTAATCCGGTAACTACGATTTTACGTGCATTCAACTCTTCCCGGGCCTCTTCAAAGGTTAACATCGTGCAATCAACCCTGCGGGCAAGATTACGATTAGCCAGTCCCGGCCAGGCATTCTGTTCATGAATAAAAGTTTTTTGTGCATAAAATGTCCCCGCCAATACAACCGGAAAAGAGACATAGCCACCCGTACCCACTACAATATCAGGAGCAAATTTTTTGACTATTTCACGAGCCTGAAAAAAACTATAGGGGAATTTAACTAATGATTTAGAGGCCTTTAGCATTGAGGAACGGTTAATACCTGAAACATCAATGGCAGTGAAGGGAAGGCCCGCTTTAGGAACAATTACGCTTTCCATGGCATTTGAGCCGACATAAAGAATATCACAATTTGCCAAGCGTTCTTTTAATCCCTGCGCTATGGCCAGAGCAGGATAAATATGTCCGCCGGTTCCGCCACCAGTTAAAATTATTTTCATGAGGAGTCCTCCTCTATTTATAAGTACTATAGCGTGAAATATTTAATAATAAGCCTACACCCATCATGGTAAACAGTAATGATGAACCACCATAACTAATAAAAGGCAGAGTAATACCGGTTACAGGCAAGACACCACATACTACCCCTATATTAATTATTGCCTGAAATATAATCATAGTAGTTATTCCTGCCGCCAGCAAACTACCAAATATATCCGGTGCATTAATGGCAATTCTAAATCCCCGCCAGGCAAAGAGCAAAAACAAAGTAAGCACCAGGGATATTCCTAAAAATCCCAATTCTTCGCCAATAATGGCAAAAATAAAATCATTAAACGGTTCGGGTAAATAAAAGAACTTCTGTCGACCCATCCCCAGTCCCATACCAAAAAGTCCACCCGAACCCAACGCATACAAAGATTGTATGACTTGAAATCCTTCATCACTGGAATACTTCCAGGGATTTAAGAATGCCATCATTCTTTCCATACGATATGGTGCCAGGGCTATAGCTGCAAGTACAGCACCAATGCCTGCCAGAGCCAGGACGCCTAAATGTGACCAGCGTGCTCCCGCAACTAATAACATAAAAAATACTGTACCGGAAATAACAAAAGCAGTTCCTAAATCCGGTTGCAGCATAACCAACCCGCCAACTATAGCTAATAGTACTACATATGGAACAATACCATAGGTAAAGTTACGAATTTTATCATAATTTATTTCCAGATTGTGAGCCAGAAAGTAAACCATGGCCAATTTGGCAAATTCAGACGGAGTAAATCGCAATGGACCAAGTTGTAACCAGCGACTTGAACCTTTAGTCTCAAAACCTAAAGGTGAAAGAGCGGCAATTAACCCCAGAATGGCAATAATTATCATTGGAATAGCAATATCGCGTAATTTTAAATAGTTTATTTTCATAATTATTACCATAGCAATAAAACTGAATACTGCCCAAAGAGTTTGTCGAAAGACGAAATAATAGGCATTGCCAAACTCCACATTAGCTTTTACAGCACTGGCACTAAACACCATTACTAAACCAATACCAATCAAACAGATGGTAATTATAAGCAGCATAAAATCTGGCGGACCTTTCCTCAGCCTCACGATTTTCCTCCCCTAAAACACTGATCTTGCTTTGACCAGCTTGCAAAACAAATCTCCCCGTTGCTCAAAATTATCAAATTGATCCCAACTGGCACAAGCCGGTGAAAGCAGCACAATATCTCCTTCTTTGGCCAATTTAAATGCAACTTCAGTTGCGGCAGTTAAATCCTCTACATCATATATATTCCCGTAATCCGTCTTCATGACAGCGGCAGTAATCTCTGCACGCGCTTCTCCCATTACAATAACAGCTTTTACCCGGTCATGAATGTATTTGGCCAGAAGCGAAAAGTCTGAACCCTTGTTGCGTCCACCGGCTATCAAAACAATCGGTTGTTCAAATGATTCTATGGCTTTGATAGCAGATTCGGGATTGGTAGCTTTAGAGTCGTTAATATATAATACCCCATTTAGAGAAACAACTTCCTCCATACGGTGTCTAACTCCCTTAAACACACTTATTGCCCGTGATATTACACCAGGTGTGACTCCGGATAAAAAGGCCATGGTAACTGCGCAGAGAACATTTTCCAGGTTATGATTGCCTTTGAGTTTAATATCGCTCAAAGGACATATCGGAATTTCTTGGCCATGCAAGGAAGCTATAATGTTATTGTCCTGAATAAATATCCCATTTTTTAATTGCGTACTGATGCTGAAAAACACCACCTGGCCCGGACATCTGGAAGCCATTTCTGATACGATTGGATCATCATAATTAAGTACCGCATAATCGGCAGCCTGTTGATTAAGAAATATTTTTTCTTTTATTGCAGCGTAATTCTCAAGTGTTTTATGACGATTAAGATGATCAGGAGTAATATTCAGGATTCCGCAAATATGTGGCCTGAATTCTTCAATTGCCTCCAGTTGAAAACTGGACATTTCCAGAACAATTTCTCCTGACTCCAGGCTATCTGTAATACTGGTCAATGGCACTCCAATATTACCTGCATATACAGCCTGACGACCATCAGAAGATAAAATATGCTGCAACAACGATACAGTAGTAGTCTTGCCATTGGTCCCGGTAATCGCATATATTTCCACCTGTGGTGCCTTTAACTTATAACCCAGTTCAACTTCACTGATAACCGGGATTTTATGATGCTTTGCCTGTATAAAAAGGTCTATATCCAATGGTACTCCCGGACTGGCGACTATAAGCTCATATTTACCAGTTGATATATCCGGATAAGTACCTGTAAATAAATCTACCCCGGCCTGCCTTAACTTATCTGTGATTTCTCCCAGTTGTTCCCCGGTCTTGATATCACAGGCACTTACAATTGCGCCCTGTTTTTGTAAAATATTAATGGATTGCAAACCGCTTTTGGCTATACCTACAACCAGAATTCTTCTGCCTTTTAACTGCACAGCTACACTTCCTTATCCAATACCTTTGAAACCCAACAACCCAACTGTTACAAAGATTAATGACATCAGCCAGAACATCCGAACAACTTTAATCTCATGCCACCCTTTTAACTCAAAATGATGGTGTAACGGACTCATTAAAAATATTCTTTTACCAGTTGTCTGGAATGAAAGCACCTGCAGGATAACACTTAGACCTTCCAGGACATATACGCCACCTATAATTAACAAAAATAATTCTGTTCCGGTCATTGCTGCAACCGCAGCAATTGCACCTCCCATAGCCATTGATCCGGTATCACCCATAAATATTCGAGCCGGATAGCGATTAAAAATAAGAAAACCAATACAGGCTCCAGCTATTGCAGCACAAAAAATTGCTAATTGGAAATGTGAAGTCATAAAACAAACCAGAGTAAAAGCCAAGGCTACAAAAAATGTAACTCCGGAAGCTAATCCATCCAAACCATCAGTTAAGTTCACGGTATTGGCAGTCGCCAGCAAAACGATAATTAAAAAGGGTATATACATAATACCCAGATCAATTCGCCCGGAAATATAAGGGATAAGAATTTCGCCGCCTCTTTGAAAATAGAAAAGCAACATTATCCCAAATAACAGGCCAATGACTAATTGCATGATTATTTTTTCCCGGGCTCGTAATCCCAGTGACCGTTTTAATACTACTTTGATATAATCATCGGCAAAACCAACCGCTCCAAAAGCCAGCATTACCAAAACTGCAGTCCAGGTTTCACTGCTGCTTCCCGCCAAAATGAAAGTAGCTCCCATTACCGCTGTAATAATTATTATTCCACCCATAGTGGGAGTTCCAGCTTTGGATAGATGCCTTTGTGGTCCATCATCCCTAATACTCTGACCAACTTTTAACCGCGTAAGAAAAGGTATCATAATGGGTGCTATCAATACTGATATAATTATAGCTAGGGCAAAAGCCCATAAAGTTGAATTGATTCCTGGCATAATTTAATCCTCCGATAATACAAATTATTTGCCCAGCCACTGGTCTACAATTAATTCTAATTTCATTCCCCGTGAGGCTTTAAACAATATAACATCTTGTTCAGATAAATTTTCATGTAGATATTCATGGCAATCGGTGAAATCAGTAAAATGAGCAATTTGTTTTTCAGTCATACCTGTTTCCCGTGCTCCTCTGGCAATATTTTTAGCTCTCGTGCCGATTGTTACCAGTAAATCCACCCCGGACAGAGCGACTTCTCTTCCAACTTCCAAATGACCCTGTTGTTCATATTCCCCTAATTCAAACATATCTCCAAGTACTGCCACTATTCTTCTTCCATCAGCCAGTTCACGGGCTGTCTCCACAGCCGCTGCCATGGACAGAGGGTTGGCATTATAAGTATCATTAATGATTAATCCACCCTGAGGAAGGTTAATCATTGATAAACGGTTTCCACTGGGTTCATAACCAGATAGGCTGGTCTGAATATCAGATGTATTAATACCCATTAACATTGCTACACCAGCAGCTGCAGTAATTGCAGGAGCTAACCTTAATACCGGTAATGGAAATTTCATATCTACCGTTTCCTCTAATATCCTAGCCTTGATCCACAACTTCCTTTTATTAATATGTGCATCTACAATTCTAAAATCACAATCTTTATTATAACCAAAGGTATATTTGCTACAAGAATAATCTTCTGCAGCCTGTTTTAAATAATTATTATCTCCATTAATAACTGCAAAAGCTTCGACATTTTGCAGAACTTCACATTTTGCCTGAGCTATGTTTTCCAGGCTGCCCATCGTCTCCAGGTGAACAGGTTCGACATTAGTAATAATTGCTATAGCAGGACGACATAAAGAGGCCAGCTGGGCTATTTCCCCCCGGGAACGCATAGCCAGTTCAACCACAGCAGCTTCATAAGAAGAATTCAATCTTAGCAGTGTTAATGGCAAACCAATCTCATTATTAAAATTTCCTTC
>JAQVWB010000221.1 GCA_028698695.1 Syntrophomonadaceae bacterium
TCCCACAACTTCCTTGTCAGGTAATTTATGCGGCGTACATACCGGCTGTCCCGGTTCCAGTTGCAACACCCATTTTTCCATCTCTTTGGAAACCTTTGAAGTTTCAATTGCCCGGGCAAAATGGCGTCCCATTACTGAGAAAGCTTTATCACCTAGAGCAGCTACATCCGGGTCTTTCATAACCCATTGGCGGGCCAGAGGACCAACTTCCATGGCTTCACCGTTGTAACGCGGTGATTTCATCCAGGAATAAGCACCCTTCTTGTCCGCATCAGGGGTGATAACAGCTACATCAGGAGTTGTGCCATGAGTATCATCCTTATACCAGGAATAAGTTACTTCCTCGGTAATCATATTGGCATCAACTTCGCCAAAACGGCCTCTGACATAAGTTCCCGACTTGAAATACTTTTCTTTATTTAAGTGATTCATTCCCTCTTCCTGAGGATAACCACCAAAAGACAGCATATTCTTGCAACCGACTCCTATAGCAAACCAGTCAGCATAAGCTCCTGCTACCGCTTTAACGGTGGGGACATATTTATTATCAATAAAGGCCTGCATTTCTTTTAGCAAATTTATGAACCGATATATTTTTGAAGTATCCGGCACTTCAGATACACCACCAGGTACAATCGCCTGAACATGAGGCATCTTTCCACCCCAGATTGCCAGCATTTCCTGGGCTTTACGCCGAATAGTCAGTGCTTCCAGATAGGTGTTTACTGCCTCAGCATTTACATCATCCGGCAAACGATAATCTGCTTCATACCGCGGCTTAAACGGAGCAATATCCGGTCCTTTTACATAATCGAGAGCTGCCAGGTGAAAGAAATGAAGAATATGGGACTGAATCAGATTGGAACTCAAAATAAGGTTTCTAATAATTCGGCCGTTAGGAGGCGGTTCAATGCCAAATGCATCATCCAAAGCCAAAATTCCGGCAGTCGCATGGGCTGTAGGACACACTCCGCAAATTCTTTGCATTATCTGTTCAGAATCACGCGGATCTCTGCCCTGCATGATAAGCTCCAGACCACGCCACAATGTTCCCGATGTCCAAGCATCAACTACTACACCGCCTTCAACTTCTACCTCCAGTTTGAGATGACCTTCGATTCTGGTCACGGGATCAACAACGATTCTCGCCATTAGTCCTCACCTACTTTCACATCTTCTTCTTTTTCTTTGCCAGGACCAATTCTGCCGGCTAATATATTACCAGTCAAATGTCCACCAATTCCCAGTACCGTAGCTGCACCCAGAACTACTCCTACCTGATCAGCGGTAACGCTGCTGGCGGGTCCAACCGGCATTTCCGGAATTCTTTCATACATAGGCCAACCCGGGAATTGCGGTTCGGTACAACCTATGCAAACTGAACCACACTGAACGCACCAGTTGGTACCATTATTCCATAACCTTGTGGTGGCGTCACAGTGAGCAAATGGTCCCTTGCAACCCAATTCCAACATACAGCCCATTTCGCCAAAGGTTTTTGCAAAAATACCATTGTCAAAATACTGCCTTCTCTGGCAATTATCATGAATTATAGTATCAAAAAACATCTTGGGACGACCAAATGAATCCAAATCCGGAATTTCATTATATAACAGAACATGAGCTATGGTGCCTACCATCCAGTCAGGATGGGGTGGACAACCAGGTACATTGATTATTGGTACATCTTTGATAACAGCACCGACTGGTACACAATTAGTCGGATTAGGTGGAGTAGCCGGAACACCTCCATAGGCTGAGCAAGTTCCAAAGTTTAATATGGCACTGGCCTTGCTGCCAATATCTTTTAACAACTTTTCAAATACAACATGATGCCCGTCTTCTTCCCCTACCATACAAAAGCGTCCATCGGCACCTAAGGGTACAGCACCTTCTACAACCAGGAAGAATTTACCAGCATTCTCCTCCGCCACCTTGTAAACGGCTTCTTTAAGAGCCAGGTCTCCGGCAGCAGCGCTGATATTGGGATGATAGGTCAAGCTGATGACTTCGGTTAAAACTTTTTGAATGTCAGGATGCACAGTATTCAACAAAGATATAGAACATCCAGTACAGGAAGCTCCCTGAATCCAGATAACTGGTGGTGCTCCAGCTGCTACTGCCTCAGCCATAAACGGGGCCAAATACCCTGACAGGGATATGGCAGCAGCCGATCCTGCACATAGCTTCACGAAGTCGCGTCGACTCAGTTTACTAGGCATTTAACTCATTCCCCCCAACATAATATTGGTAATTTAATACTCTTCCCAATCCTCAATCCAGCAACATCGACCCTGTACTTCCTGCTATCTGGCAGCCTTTAAAGTCTATTGAGCAGCAGGCCGGTCACCTTAGCCATTATTGGCTTTCTCTATCTATATTTAAGCCCGCTTCGCGCTCACCTCCCTCAATAGCCACTCATTCCATTCACTTATGCCCTCACCGGTTCGCCCCGAAACCATAAATACCGGAGCTAAAGGGTTGATTTGGGCTAAATCTTCCCTGAACCGTTCCAAACTAAAATCGGTATAAGGCAGCAAGTCAATTTTATTAAGTAAAATGACCCCTGCTTCCCTGAAAATCAACGGGTACTTGGTTAACTTATCATTACCCTCGGTAGTACTGATAACTACTGCTTTTAAATCTTCTCCCAGGTCAAACTCGGCCGGACATACCAGATTGCCTACATTTTCAATGAAAAGCAAATCCAGATCATCACCGGGTAATTCCTGAAATGCTTTATCTACCATACCGGCATCCAGGTGACAGGCTCCCTCAGTATTAATCTGAACTACGCGTACACCTTTTTTTTCGATACGCTGAGCATCCTGGTCAGTATACAGGTCACCCTCGATAACGCCTAATTTTAGATTGCCATTTAAACCGTCAATGGTTTTCTCCAGGATGGTTGTTTTACCCGAACCCGGAGAACTCATTAAATTAATAACCAACAAACCCTGCGCGGAAAAAACGTGCCGATTTTTACGGGCCAGCAGCTCATTAGCCCCAAGTATATTATGTTCTAGGCGAACTTTTACCATTGCTCTATTCTCCTTCGTAATAATCCAGGTACAACTCCCGTCCCTGAATTATATCTACCTGATTTGAGCCGCAGCCCGAACAGACAAATATATGTTGTTCCTGCTGAGGAAACAGCTCCTGACACT
>JAQVWB010000222.1 GCA_028698695.1 Syntrophomonadaceae bacterium
TTCTTGATGCATGAAACTATTGAAGGACAAATGAGTGACTCATTTAATAACCATCCCCAAATGAAGAATTTTATTAAAGAGTTTGAGCAGAAGGTGTTAAACAGTGAAATTAGTTCATTTGCCGCTGCAGGTGAATTACTCAGGTTATATTCAACATTAAAATAGATTACCCTGAGTGATTATGTTTCAGTATCAATTTATTTAATATTGATGAAAGTATAGTTAAATTTGTTTAGTTTTATATTTGATATTAGTTAGAATTTTAATTATCAATTGACATAAATATGGATTATGATGTTTTAATTATTGGTAGCGGACCGGGAGGTTACGTTGCTGCCATAAGGGCAGCTCAGTTAGGATTAAAAGTAGCTGTTATTGAAAATGAAAGTTTAGGTGGTGTGTGTCTTAACTGGGGTTGTATCCCGACAAAATCACTCCTGAAGAGTGCACAAGCTTATGAATATGCAAAACATGCAGCCGATTACGGAGTTAAAATTGAAGGGGATGTTAACCCGGATTTCAAGGCTATGGTAAAGCGCAGCCGTGATGTGTCCGGTGGTATGAGTAAAGGTGTGCAGTTTCTGTTTAAGAAGAATAAAGTGGAGATTATATCAGGAACTGGCAGACTGGTTGATAAGAACAGTGTGGAAGTAACCGGAGAGGATGACAAAAAAAGCAGATACTCTGCAAAGCATATTATTATAGCAACCGGTGCACGGTCACGTGAATTGCCAAATTTGAAACAGGACGGAAAAAAAATAATTGGTTACAGGGAGGCACTGACACTTGAAAAACAACCGGAGAGTATGGTGGTAGTGGGGTCAGGTGCTATCGGAAGCGAGTTTGCATATTTTTACAATTCAATAGGTACAGATGTGACTTTAGTTGAATTCATGCCAACTCTTGTGCCCAATGAAGATGAGGAGGTGGCAAAACAACTCGAACGTTCTTTCAAGAAGTTAAAAATGAAAGTCCATACCGGTTCTACTGTTGAGAAAGTTGATACATCAGGGGAGAAGTGCAGGGTAACCATTAAGACAAAAAAAGGAGAAGAGAGTATTGAGGTTGATATTGTACTTTCAGCAGTCGGGATTGCTCCGAATACTGAAGGAATTGGCCTGGAAGAAGTGGGTATTGCAACCGAAAACGGAAAGATTAAGGTAGATGAATTTTACCGTACTAATGTTGAAGGAGTATATGCAATAGGTGATATTATTCCCGGTCCTGCTCTTGCTCATGTCGCATCTGCCGAAGGAATTGTCTGTGTCGAAAAAATTTCAGGTCTAAGTCCTGAGCCCATTAATTATGGCAATATACCGGGCTGTACCTATACAAATCCTGAAATTTCATCATTAGGACTGACTGAGGCAAAGGCTAAAGAAGCCGGTTATGAGATTAAAATTGGCAAGTTCCCATATTCTGCCAGCGGTAAAGCAAGTTCGGCAGGCCAGAAAGATGGTTTTGTAAAATTGATTTTTGATGCTAAATATGGTGAACTTCTGGGAGCGCATATGATAGGTGGAAACGTTACTGAGTTGGTTGCAGAACTTGTTGTAGCTAAGAAATTAGAAATTACCGGTCATGAGCTTATAAAAACAATACATCCCCATCCGACTATGAGCGAAGCAATCATGGAGGCCGCTGCCGCAGCTTATGATGAGGTAATCCATATCTGACATGTAAATTGTGAATCGGATTGAAAAATCTATCGGGTTACTTTTATTTAATTGAATTTATGTTCTGTTTGTTCAAATAGTCCACAAACATTTGAAAATCAGCCGTATTTTTTTGCGGATTAATATTTAATTATAAATTTGCCGGACAATTGGTCAACTATATTATTAAATAAATTTTCTATTTAAAAGGATGTTAAAAGCAAATCAATAAACAAGCATAAAAGAAGTATGTGCGAGTTTAATCTTATGGCAATTAATAAACAAACAATATTTATAAGATGAAAAAAATATCATTTTTGGCAGTACTAGTATTGCTTTCTCAATTAGTTTTGGCTGGTGGTCTGTTGACCAATACCAATCAAAGTGCTCAGTTTATACGCATGATGTCAAGGAATGCTTCCACAGGCATAGATGCTGTTTACTTTAATCCTGCAGGTTTGATCAAGATGGAAAACGGATGGCATTTTGCCGTTTATAACCAGACAATTTTTCAAACTAAACCTGTTGAAAGTGAGTTCCCATGGTTCAAGGACAATGATGGTTATTACGAAGGCGTGGTGAATGTTCCAGTATTCCCGACTGCATTCGCCGTTTACAAAATGGACAACTGGGCGTTTTCGCTGGGTTTTGGCCCCAATGCCGGTGGTGGTTCGGCCACTTACGACCGGGGTTTGCCCTCATTCGAAATTCCGATTACCAAATTAAGTCAGGGACTAAAAACTATCTCACCCTTATTAACTGCTTATCAGATACCTGGTGCAACAGGATATGATGCCAGTTTATCATTTGAAGGGACCTCTGTATTCTGGGGATTGCAATTAGGTGCTACTTATCAAGTAAGTGATTATTTTTCAGTTTATGGTGGTGTGAGGTATTTGCCATCAAAAAATACTTATTTGGGTGCAATAAAAGATATAAAAGTTAAAACCGGCGATGATTCTAATCCCCATTATATTATGGCTGAGGAATATCTTGAATTGTCATCTCCAGTTTTAGAAGGAACAATTAGCGCCCTTGGTAATGCAACTACCGGATTAAATACTGCAATTGAGGTGGGTTTAATCGAGCCTAATGCACCGGTTTCTAATCCTGAAATTTTACAGATTTTAGGAGCACTAGGCCAGACTGGATTAACTAATCAACAAGCTATTGCATTTATGACTGGAACAAAGGGAAGTTTAGAGAAATTGAATAATGCAGATGTGTCAAATAAATATGTTGATACTGAGCAAGCCGGTACAGGTTTTACCCCAATGGTAGGCATCAATATTACACCTGTCGAAAATTTAAATATTGCTGTAAAATATGAAATGAAAACTTCTTTAACATTAAAAAATAATCCAAATGAAAATGACAACTACAGTAATATTTTATTTGGTGAAGAAGTAAATAGTGATATACCAGCAATTTTAGGGGTAGGAGTTGGATACAATACTGGGATAATTGAAGCACAATTTTCTTATAATATGTACTTTAATAAAGGT
>JAQVWB010000031.1 GCA_028698695.1 Syntrophomonadaceae bacterium
ACGGAAACCATAAAACCGGTAGATTTAATCAGTGGACCAGGTAATATTTATGTCACCCTGGCCAAGAAAATGGTTTATGGAGATGTGAATATTGATATGCTGGCCGGACCCAGTGAAATACTAATCGTCGCTGACCGTAATGCCGATCCGGTATTTGTAGCGGCTGATATGATGTCCCAGGCAGAACATGATGTATTAGCCCGCAGTATTCTGGTAACTGATGATGTCCGTTTAATTAATAAAGTGGAAAAAGAACTTGAGCGGCAGATACAGCAACTGGAACGCCGGGAAATAATCGAAAAATCGCTGAATACTTATGGCGCGTTTGTTATAGCTGAAGATATGGAGGAAGCCTGCCGGGTAGCCAATATGATAGCACCGGAGCATTTGGAATTAATCGTAGACAATCCTTTTGAATGGTTAAGCCGCATTCATAATGCCGGAGCTATATTTATGGGTCCTTATACCCCTGAACCGGTAGGGGATTATTATGCCGGACCCAATCATATCTTACCTACCGGAGGCACGGCCCGGTTTTATTCACCGGTTACCGTTGATACCTTCCGTAAATCCTCCAGCATTATTTATTATTCCCGTGATGGTATAGCCGAAAGTGCAGACAATATTATTAAATTGGCTACCGTGGAAGGTTTAACAGCTCATGCCAATTCAGTAAAGGTAAGAAAGGAGAAGATCAATGCCGAATAATTTAAGCCGGACGGCAGAAATCAAACGCCAAACCAGGGAGACTGATATAGAATTGCGTCTGGAAATAGACGGAACCGGCAATTACGATATTGATGTTCCGATACCATTTCTGGGCCACATGCTTACTCTTTTTACGGTACATAGCCTTTGCAATCTGCAGTTGACAGCCAAAGGAGATATCGAGGTAGATGATCATCATACAGTAGAAGACATCGGTATTTGTCTGGGACAGGCCTTGAAAGAAGCTGTCGGAGACAAAAAAGGCATAAATCGCTACGGGGAGGCAACCGTGCCTATGGACGAGGCCCTCGTACGCGTAGTATTGGACTTTTCCGGACGCGCTTGGTTGTCTTATGACGTGGAAGTGGAAAATGCCACTATTGGCAATCTGGCTACTGAAAACATACCGGAATTTTTTCAGGCGCTGGCTTCGGCAGCCGGTATGAATTTGCATGTTGACATGCTGCGCGGTACTAATACGCATCATGTTATCGAGGCAACTTTCAAAGCATTTGCCCGGGCATTAAAAATGGCGCTGACCATTGATCCCCGAGTGGAAGGTGTATGGTCCAGCAAAGGTAAGTTATAGACGAAATTTTCAGTTAAGCAGGAGAGGAACTTAAACAAACATGATAATATATCCCGCCATTGACTTAAAAGATGGGGAATGCGTCAGACTGGTTCAGGGTAAAGCGGAGAATAAAACGGTTTATTCCCGGCAGCCTGTCCGGGTGGCGCTTCAATATGAACAGGAAGGTGCCGAGTGGTTACATGTGGTGGACCTGGATGGCGCTTTTACAGGTAGTCCGAAAAACCTTGAGGCGATAAAGGCGATTGCGGGTGCAATTTCCATACCTTTTCAGGTGGGGGGTGGATTACGTACTGCTGAAGATGTAGACCGTTTATTGAAGGCCGGGGCTTCCCGCGTAATCATTGGCACGCGGGCGGTACAAAATCCAGAATTTATTACTGAGTTAATACAGCAATTTGGAGCTGAAAAAATTGTTTTGGGTATAGATGCCCGCGATGGGAAGGTCGCAGTAGAGGGATGGATTACCATCTCAGAATTAGCTGCGGTTGAGTTTGGAAAACAAATGCGGGGATTAGGCGTTACCACGGCAGTTTTTACAGATATTGCCCGCGATGGGCTTTTAAG
Organism: Syntrophomonadaceae bacterium; assembly: GCA_028698695.1. Lineage (GTDB taxonomy): Bacteria > Bacillota > Syntrophomonadia > Syntrophomonadales > Syntrophomonadaceae > JAAYBS01. The sequence goes on from JAQVWB010000031.1 coordinate 1,865, forward strand.
CGGGCCAAACTTTGAACGTACCAGGGAAATGGCGGAAAAAACCGGTTTAAAAATAATTGCTTCCGGGGGGGTATCTACAGTTGAAAACATTTATCAACTAAAAACCATGCAATCTATTGGAGTCACTGGAGCTATTATAGGTAAAGCAATATATGATGGGAAAATAACGCTGGCACAAGCTCTGGAGGCTGCTCGTAAACTTTAGTTGAGGGGGATTTATTTATGTCGGCAAAAAAGATTATTCCCTGTCTGGATGTCCATAACGGCAGGGTAGTAAAGGGTATAAACTTTGTTAATTTGCGCGATGCCGGTGACCCGGCAGAATTTGCTGCTTATTATGTTGCTGAAGGGGCTGATGAAATAGTTTTTTTAGATATCAGTGCCACAATAGAAGAGCGGCAAACCATGGTAGAAGCAGTTCGGAAAACTGCCCGGGTAGTTTCTGTTCCTCTGGCAGTAGGCGGAGGTATTCGCAATATTGATGACATTAGTAACCTGCTGGAAGCCGGAGCAAACAAAGTTTCAATTAATTCGGCTGCCGTCAGGAATCCGGCATTGATAAGCGAGGCTGCCCGCAAGTTTGGAAGTCAATGCATTGTAGCAGCTATTGATGCCCGTCGTGCCGATAATGGAACCTGGGAAGTTTATATAAACGGGGGACAGGAATCCACCGGTATTGATGCGGTAGAATGGGCGCGACAAGTTGAAAAGCTGGGCGCCGGGGAAATACTTCTAACCAGCATGGACAGAGACGGAACCAAAGACGGCTATGATATACCATTGACAGCCGCCATTAGCGAGGCGGTCAGTATCCCGGTGGTTGCTTCCGGGGGAGCAGGCAACCTGCTGCATTTATATGAAGCCATCGAACAAGGTGGTGCAGATGCAGTTTTATGTGCCTCAATTTTTCATTTCCGTGAATATACGATCCGGGAAGCCAAAGATTACTTACGCAGTAAAGGAGTAGCAGTACGCTATGCTTACAACGATTAAATTTGATGATAAAGGACTGGTTCCGGCCATTATTCAGGATTATAGCAATGGTCAGGTTTTAATGCTGGCCTATATGAATGAAGAATCGCTTAAAAAAACTATTGATAGCGGCAAGACCTGGTTTTATTCCCGCAGTCGTCAGAGTTTATGGATGAAAGGTGAAACCTCGGGACATATCCAGGAAGTAAAAGAAATCAGGTATGACTGCGATGAGGATACTCTGCTGGTACTGGTGGCTCAAACTGGAGTTGCCTGTCATACCGGTCATTATTCCTGTTTCTATCGTAATCAGGAAGGCAAAGAGCTGGAAACAGCCCGGTTTGATCCTGAACAAATATACAGCGGCAAAGAAGGCCCCGCCATTCTTAATGAATTATATGAGGTAATTACCGGAAGAAAGGAGACCCGCCCGGAGGGTTCCTACACCAGTTATCTATTTGATAAAGGCATTGATAAGATTCTTAAAAAAGTAGGGGAAGAAACTGCCGAAGTGATTATTGCTGCCAAAAATCCCGACAACTCGGAACTGGTTTATGAAGCATCGGATTTGTTGTTTCATCTGCTGGTATTACTGGTGGAAAAAGGCGTGGACATCTCGGAAATATATGCCGAACTGCGTTCACGGCGGTAAAAAAGGAGGGATAAATTCCAATGGATTATGATGTGGTAGTTATTGGGGCTGGCAACGGCGGATTGACTGCAGCCTGTTCGCTGGCCCAGCGGGGAGTAAAAACTTTACTGCTGGAACGACATAATGTACCGGGTGGATGTGCTACCAGCTTTTGCCGAGGCCGATTTGAATTTGAAGTTGCACTGCATCAGCTTAGTGGACTGGGTCCGGCTGAAAAGCCTGGTCCGTTACGTCATACTCTGAGCAAGCTGGGTGTAGTTGATCAGCTGGAATGGGTGGAAATGGATAATCTGTACCGACTGCTGGTGCGTGATGATTTGGATATTACGCTGAAAGCTGACCGTGAAGCGGCTATTCAAACTTTGCAGGAAAGATTCCCGGCTGAGAAGGATAATATTACCGCCTATTTTGATTTGGTTTATCAGTTCTGTATTGAGCTGATTACTATTTATAGCAGTCGTGATCCGGAAGCAACTCCGGAAAAGTATCCGGCTTATTTTGAATATGCGTTGATGGATACGCAAAAGGTGCTGGATAAATTCTTTACTGACCCCCTGCTCAAACTAGCGGTGTCAATTTATTGGGGCTATACCGGGCTTCCCCCTGCTAAACAGCCATTTTCCGATATGGCCATGTTGCTGTTTTCCTATCTGGAATTAAAACCTTATCATTTGAAAGGTGGTTCCCAGGCACTGTCAGCTGCAATATTGGAGAAATTTCTGCAGTCCGGCGGGGAGGTCAGATTTAATTGTGGTGCCAGTAAAATCCTGGTGGAAGACGGTCGTGTAACTGGTGTGGTAACTGAACATGGAGAAACCATTTCTACTTCCTATATTATATCCAATGCTTCAACCATCTCAGTTTACACGGAAATGATAGAACCTGAACATGTGCCGGCGGAACAATTAAAAAAACTGGGAGGCAGTACAATTGGTCCTTCCTCCATTACCCTTTACATCGGGCTGGACTGCGAACCCCAGGAAATAGGAATAAATGAAACCACCAATTTTCTCTGTGCTTCTACCGATATGGAAGATGCTTTTACAGCCTGCTGGGAGATAGAGAGTCATAATGATTATACGCTGGTATCCTGCTACAATATATCTGATCCTGATATTTCTCCACCGGGTACCTCTCAGGTCTGTATTGTTGACCTTAAATACGGTGAGTCCTGGCTTAACATTCCTCCTCATCAGTATTTCGAGCTAAAAGAAAAAGTTGCCGGTCAGATTCTGGACCGGGTAGAGCACTATTTCCCCGGTTTCCGTGAACATATTGAGGAAATAGAAGTGGCTACTCCGATAACCCATATGCGATTTCTGGGCACACCCGGAGGCGCGATTTATGGTTTTGACCAGTACGCTAAAGATAACAACATGTTTACACCTCCAAGAGCCCTGATTAAAGGATTGTATTTCGCCGGTGCCTGGGCAGGCATGGGAGGTTTTCAGCCTACCCTGACCTCGGGAACTACAGCGGCCCGGCAAGTTCTTAAAGACATTAAACGACAGGCGGGGGTGGAAATATGAGTATAAGCGAAATGCAGAAAATGATTAATGGACATGCCCGTATAGCAGAAGAACTGGAAATATGCCGTAAATACGGTATTGACTATTATTCACAGCGCGGCAAATGGACCCAGGCGGTGGAAAAATATCATCCCCGTCGCCTGGAACTGCGTGTGTCCGAAAAGTTTGCGGAAAATGCCGATACAACTACTTTGCGGTTGGTATCCACCAGTGGATATTTTCCTCCTTTCCGGGCCGGACAATACATCAATCTGTTTGTCGAGATTGATGGCATTTGTACCAGCCGTCCCTACAGTATTTCATCATCTCCCGCTCAAAATGCTTATTATGACTTGACGATACGGCGTGTACCTAATGGCTTTGTATCTGATTATTTGCTGGATGAGATTAAAGTGGGAGATGTATTAGCCTCAACCGGTCCAGCCGGTCATTTCTACTATAGTTCCATTCATCACGGAAATGAACTGGTATTCCTGGCCGGAGGTAGCGGTATAACTCCGCTTATGAGTATGATTCGGGAAGTAACTGACCGTAATCTGCACAGAAATATTCATCTTATTTATGGGGTGCGTAAACCGCAGGAAGCCATTTTCCATGAAGAACTACTGATACGGGCCCAGCGACATAGCAATTTTATCTACGACCTGGCAGTATCGGAACCGGAGCCCGGATATGAGGGCATAACCGGATTTATAGATGCTGATTTGATTAAAAAACAAATTGGAGATGTAAGCGGCAAGACCTTCTTCGTCTGCGGTCCCCGTGAAATGTATTCCTTCTGTATTCCTGAACTGGAAAAGATGGGCGTACCCGGTCGCCGTATCCGCAGGGAAGTTTTCGGTACTCCGGCAGAAGTAACCAAAGAGCCGGCCTGGCCGAAAGAAGTTAAGGCGGATGCCGAATTTACAGTTAAACTTACCCGGGGTCAGGTTATTAATGCCCGGGCTGACGAACCATTACTGACAGCGTTGGAGAGAGCAGGTATCGTGGTAGAAAACTGTTGCCGTTCCGGGGAGTGCAGTCTCTGTAGGGTCAAACTGCAATCAGGCAAAGTATTTCAGCCTTCTACTGCTCTGGTACGCAAATCTGACCAGCAATCCGGTTATGTACACAGTTGCGCAGCTTATCCGCTGACTGATCTGGAGATACTGCTATAAAACAGGTGAAAAATTGTTACCAAGCTTGTTAGTACATCATTAAATAAAGTGAAAAATAACGCCTCGCAGAATGATCACTCTGCGAGGCGTTAACTTACAGTAAGGGAAAACAATTACGGGAGGCGCTTGCATAACTTTAGAAATTAATACTGCCCACCGGTTTCAGATCGCTTAGCTGGTTGGCCAGAATAGCTTTATTGGAAACGGTGTAAAGATTGTTGCCCAAATATAGAATCCTCTGGATGCTGCTATCCGGGTCTGACCAGTAATCGCCGGATTTCAGATAATCATCCTGGCTCAAATGGCTGATGCGGCCTTTGTACCGGAGTCCTCCGTCCAGGCTGACGTTGTAAATATAGGCACCCTGGAAAGCAAAGCTTCCGTAGGCAGGCAGCGAACCGGGATTCTTTTTAGTATTTGACTTATCAATCTGAGCTAAGGTAATGGGAAAGGCCAAAAGATTTTTTTCCCGGGAGAATAATAGCGCGCGATGATTTTGTAACACTTCTGACTCCGTACCCCGATCGCCAATAATGACCTTATCCATCTCAACCGGATTATTGTAATCAGTTACATCAAAAAGTGCCACTTTGATGCCCAGATAATATGCCTGAGGCTGATCGCCATAACCTTTCATTTCTACAGTATCCTTGCCAATTCCAATAATATGGTTTTCATCATAGGGGTGTAAATAATTACTGTAACCGGGAATTTTCAGTTTGCCCAGGATAGTTGGCTGGGCCGGATTGGACAAATCGATAACAAATAGAGGGTCAACAGTCCGGAAGGTAACCATATAGGCGCGTTTACCCATGAAACGGGCCGAATATATCTGTTCTCCCGGGGCAATATTTTCGATCTTCCCTTTAATTTTCAGGTCGTTATCCAGTACATACATATTATTACTGCTGCCGGTACCTGATTTACGATCATACCATTCCGAAGTAGTGGCGATACGAAAATAGTTATCATATTCATCCATTGAAAACTGATTGAGTACTCTTCCCGGAACGGTTCCTGAACCGGAATAATTTATCTGTTTATCCTTCAAACTGAAACGATAGACCCGGGTTGACACAGTAGATGTACTCTGTTCGGGAACAGCGCTGTCTTTAACTACCGGTACCTGAGGAGCAGAAGCTGGTATGGCAATATACAGATTGTTAAGTGAGGCATATACATTTTCCGCGGTCCCCAGATAAGGGTTTACCTGCGCCGGTTGTTTCGGCTGGTCTATCTGCAGTGCTGCGGTTACAATATAGGAATTGTATATGCAACCGGGAAAATAACTTATCTCTTCACAGGCTATATCGGTTAACTGGTTTCCTGCGGCTGAGTCCCGAAAAGCTGGCAGGGGAACAACCTCCTGAGCGGGATAATAATTCAGATAGTCATTACTGATTAAATACAAGGTTTGACCAATGCGACGGGAAGTAAGATAATTGCCTTTCAATTCCAGTTCACGCGTTTTAACCAAGTTGGTCCTGTCACTCATATCATAGACGATAGCCCGCGTAGTTTCCTGCTGGTATAAAGGTGGCATAATATGTTTTTCCATAAGCGGCCTGATCGGTTGAGGATCATGATATGACCCAGTGTTTCCGTTGCCTATTAGTACCAGCATTTTATCAGTAATATAAAAGTCAACCGGATAAAAACTGTCATTGGAGAAATCCAGCCGTGACATCACCTGCATCTGGTCGGCCGGAACGGCTTTGGTAATAACCAGGGCATTTTTGTTAATCTGATAAATAAAAGTACCGTCGGTTTTTATCAGATCTGCCTCGTCTACTCCAGCTACCTGCACATTGGTTGAAGAAAATTCTTTTGACTGAGCCATATCCTGAGAAGCAGGTGCAGGAATCGCTTCGTTAATAGCCATACTTTTCCCCATGATTCTATAGTTGTAGCTGTTTTCACTTAACAATTTACGCAGATGGTCCATAGATTGGATGGCAGGTAATTTGGACTCTGTGGTATTAGCAGCAGTACTACTGGCAGTTACAAGCTCAAAGTTAAATATCAGGCTTGAGGCTACGAGAGCAACTGCTATCAGAAAAATCAGCAAATCCGGTCTTTTATATTTCCTAAAACTCACTGTATCAACCTCCATAGGTGTTTTTAATAGTTACGATATATATAAAAAAACCTTTCACCATTAGCAAACAACAAATTGATTAAATATTTTAAATATTTCGCAAAATATATGGAAGTTTTATATAATTTCTGTTAATATTAAGTAATGGGAAAAAGTTCTAAATATTTCTATATAAAAAATGTCATGTAGTTATTCATTAACATTTACCATTGACTCACAGTAAGAATTTCATTGAAAATAAAAATAATGGGGGGTATTGGTAAACAGGCAGGGATATTGAAAGTTTAAGAGAATATGTAGGATAGTTGAAGTAATTGTATATATTAACAGTTAAAAGTCATACGATTTTAAGTTTGAATCCAACAGCGGTTAGGTTTGTTATAGTTTATCTCAGTTCATTGCAGAGTTGCATGGTATTTCTATATTGGTACTGGTGCTGTAGAAGGTTGAGTCCCCGGAGGGAGGAATCACTATGTGCACAATGAAGAAGTGGGAAGTTGAGAAACAACTGGCGAATCTAATACAAACCATCGAGGACGAGCGCGCGAAATTGGTCAAACTTGGAATGGAAAAAGGATTTCAAAACTTTGAGGTCCTGGAGAAAAGCAGGTTGTTAGACCAATTGCTTAATGATTATGAAAAATTAGTCAAACTAAGATAACCAGAATCAGGCATAATTACATATATCGAAAAAGATTAATTCTAAAATCAAATAACTCATGAAAGACAAAAGGGAGGTTAGAACAACCTCCCTGTAGTTTTCTTATGGTGCGGATGAGAGGACTCGAACCTCCACACCTCGCGGCGCCAGATCCTAAGTCTGGTGCGTCTGCCAATTCCGCCACATCCGCTTGAAAAGAGTACAAATAGTATTATAACGCCATCGATTAATGATTTCAACTGACATTTTATAATAAGTTATTATTTGACAGATCCATTTTGTTTATTGGAGAGATGTCTGGTAGAGCCTTTGAAACTATACATACGTTCGTCTGCCAGAGTTACCAGTGTATTAACATCATGTGTTTCTTCCGGATAATGGGACATCCCAATTGAAACACTTTCAAAAGGCCCCAGTTTAACAATAGCATTACGTAATCGCGCAACTACTTTGTCGCATAATTGCTTGTCTGCACCAGGCAGTATAATAGCAAACTCATCTCCACCGTAACGGGCAACGATGTCTGTACTTCGCACTTGTTCCGTTATATTTTTGGCTACCTGCTTAAGCAAACGGTCTCCTTCAATATGTCCGTAATTATCATTAATGTGTTTAAAATTATCCAAATCCAAAATAATTAATGAAAATACAGTTTTTGATGAGGCTGATACCAGACTATAAAGCTGATCAAAAAAGTATTGGTGCGTATATACATGGGTTAAACCGTCTCGGGAAGCAAAAGAAGTTATTATATGGGCGTCGTTATATATTAGCACTCTTAGGAATATAGCAAAAACCACCAGTCTGACCAATATATTGATTAAACTAACTAATTCACTTGGTGTAACGGCATGTAAGATAAAAAGCAATATTATTGTAGTTGCAGTTACATATAGAAACTCTTTATTTGAAGGCCCTACGGCATATGCCATAACAGTAAGAAAATATACATAAATATAAGGGGAGTCCAAACCGCCGGTCAGATAACAGGCCGTAAAGACAGCAACCATATCAATAACAGAGCTGAAATAACTCCTGCTGGAAAAAAACTTATTTAAGCCGGGATGCAGATAGACCATTATAACATATATTACAGCTAGAAGAGCCAGCGCTATTCCAGTTAATGACAGATGGTAATCCCTCACAAACAGTAACATAACGATTACTACCAGCACTACAAAAATTCGCAATAAAGCCAATACACGGTAATGATTAGCCAGCCGGCGCATCGTAAGGCTGGTGAAACTTTTCTGTTTGAAAAATGATCTCCACCAATTAATCATAAAAGCAGTCCTTTTGATATATTTGTATCTAAATTTTACTTTAGTATTATGAGATATACAAGACTAAATTGTATAAAAGTCCTAAAAAAAATAGGACAAAACGGTTATTAATACATATATAATGTAAGGGCGCAAAACTGGAATGGCCTGGTATACAGAATTTATAAGAAATTGAGGAGCATTAAAAGGTTGATTGAATTGTGAAGGTGGGGTCCTGAATATTTAATTATTCGGCAGGGACTTCATGTTCAATAGTCTCGGGTCATGTGAAGTAATAAAATGATTGGTTTCTGATTTGAGCTTTGAAATACTCGGTTTAATCAGAGGTTTTTTGACCGTATCATGTTGCTGCAGGAATTTACGGATAATGGGACGAACCTCACCATTCCAGAAAAATTCTTTCCCCGGGCCTTGCTGGTAAAGGCCCCAGAATTCTTCCGGAATCATGGTCCACATGCGCTCATAGTTAAAAGGAGCATCCCCGCCTAATATTACATTTCCAATATCAGTTTGTATTTCAATTACCTGATGCCCTCCGGTATGACCACCCGTCCATATTACACGAAGTCCCGGCTTTATTTCCGTTGTCCCGTGTAATAATTCAAAATTTGAAAGCAGTGAAATCCAGTGGGAAGGGCAAAAAGAACACTCTTCTATCATGGGTATATTGGCTATATAATCCAATTCACTGAATTGGATAAGGAACCTGGCAGCAGGAAATAATTGCATACCTCCGGTATGATCCCAATGGAGATGGGTCTGGATTATTATATCAATATCATTAATTGAGTAATCAAACCTACGCAAAATATTACTCAACTCATTTGTCGTATCTCTTTTATATTCAGAACCTACACCGGGAATAAAATGTGGGCTGAATCCGGTATCAACCAGAACCGGATGCCTTTGTTCATCAATCACCAGAAAGCAGAAACTGGGTATATTGCGAACCTCAGGGAAGAATTTCTGCTGTCCGAAACGAACCGTAAAACTGCCACAATATAAGGGTATTATTGTATGGTTCATAATGTTCCAGCCTTTCTTTGGTAATAGGGAATTCAAATCTCGTGGATTGCGAACCAAATTAGCGAGTATCGTATTGATAGATAATAACCGCTTTTTAACTGTCAGTATATCATAGATTAAAATGCCTGCGGGCACGGTTATTTAATAGAACTTTTAGATGTGGTAAACTATCTCAATAAAAAGTTTTAGAAAGGGGTGGGAATAATGGAAACAAAGCTTGATAAACCAGAGGCAGAAATTCAGAGTCTTGAATCCCTGGAAACTAAGAACAGCAGGAATAAAAGAATAATATTTAATATTGCCATAGGCCTGGTTCTTGTTGGCTTATGGATTGGTCTGGTTTATTTTGGTTACATATTTGCTAAAGATTATTTGGATACGTCAATCAATAATATCCAACATGAAAATGCCATGAATATGAAAGAGTTAAAAGAAGAAATTTCAATCTTAAGCAGTGAAACCAGGAATTTGCGTGCCAGCATGGAGGATGCAGGAATTGTCATATCAAATACTTCTGATGTGCAGTCCCGGATAGACGAAAAACTGGTGGAATTGGAAAGACATCTGCAACAATTGGAAAAGAGTTTGGCAACTTTGCAGGAGGCTCCCCATGATGCAAAAAATTAGTGTGTTTCTGATATTCATTATGGCGCCTTTTCTGGCTATCTTTTTAGTAGTGCAGGGGTTGCCGGCAGCAGTACAACCATTAGTTATTCCAACCGAAACCGTTAAAAGCGAGATTCAAGTATTGCAAACCGACACTACATTATTGGGGGACGCAATTTTCAATTTAACCAGCACTATTCAAAAGCAGCAGCAGGTTTTTGTTCAGCAGGATGAAAAAATCACTCAATTGGCTGGTTTTAGTACGCAGCAAAAACAGTTGTCCGATGATATTTATGAACAGAAAATATTAAAAATATTGGGTCCTGCCCTGCATGCTTACTTGAGTGATTATTCCGAGATAAAAATATTTGATCTCAATGAATTGGGCTACCGGGGATGTATTGCTAAAGTAAAGCTGTTTGATCCTTCGGTATTCAGGGTTGTTCTAGCCGGTGATACATTAGGAAAACTGGAAACTACCTCTAATGCAGCTAAAAGGTATAGTGCCATATTGGCGATAAATGGCGGTGGCTTTTATACAGAAAACAGGAATGGCACCAACTACGCTCAATTAATTGGAAACACCGTTATTGATGGCAAACTGGTTGAACCTTTTAACGGTTACCCGGGTGATTTGTTTTTTGTCGGTATTAATAAAAAAGGTCAGGTTATTGGAACTGTTCCTCAAAAACAGGAGGACATAATGGCCCTGGATCCTTATCACGGGGTAAGCTTT